>JBGAVF010000104.1:0-9323 GCA_044228315.1 Bacteroidia bacterium
CATCATATAAGGGCAGAGTAGAGGACAGGTTGTTTGTGACATACCGGTAATTGACGGTAACCAAGAGTCCATTATCATCGTCGAGTGCGTAGATGGAAAAATGCAGCGTGTCGGCCGGGGCCGCCATCACCGGATCGTGGCGCTCGCGGTATAAAACCGGTGTGATATTATTGGCGGAAATCTGTGAAAGGATGGATGCCGTGCGAACCCCAAAGAAAGGTTTTAACCCGTATTTCACGTGGGGTGCAGCCAATGGTTGTGTAAAGGAATTATGAAATGCTGACACGGTAAAGCCGTAATCTTTGGTACGAAATGTATCGGCCACCGCAGCGGTCCAGATGAGGGTATGAATGGAGTCGATGCGTGATTCGATGCGGGGTACGTTATACAGGGTGGTGGCAAGGGTACGCAGGTAATAATCGAATTTGTTGCGGAACTCCGGTACGTTCAGCAGGCGGGTAAACAAGGGTCGTACATTCGATGCATTGAACTGGTATACATTTTTTGTGCCCCAGTCGTCATTACTCCAGCCAATGCCGAACGTGTTGTCGGCATCGTAGCTGATGTATTCTATTTGTCCGGTAGCGGTATTCTCGTATAAGAAATAGTTGTTCTTGTTGAATATATAGTTATCCCAGTGGCCCGATGTTACTTCTACGGCCGCGCAACGGAGATACCCTTCCACGTTAAAATATTTTTTTATGGAAGACGCAAAGTTGGTATCGGCCGGCAGGTTGTTCAATGCGTTGATCATGGTGGCCAGCTTCTGGTAATTGTCGTCGGCAGTATTGTTCTGCAGTTCATACACCCGCTGCACGGCTCCGCAAAAGATGCCGGTGGTTTTGTAACTGTTGGGGTTGGCCCCTTTGTAGGTAAGGTCGGCACCGTAATAGCACTTGTAGAGGTTGCCGTCGTTATTCCCGAAGCGTGATTGACAAAAGTTCTCATCCAGGTTTTCTACGTTTATATACAACCCGAAATAGGCCCCGTTGATGAACAGCTTCACGTGATTGCAGCGCAAAGCCGGAGCATCCATGCCCTCCATGGCATCCCAGTAAATCTTTTCCCGGGTAACGCAAGGGTCATTGTGTGCGCCATTCAGGTTCAGCTTTTCTACGTTGTAAAAGCTTTTGCCACTGCCAAACGCGTTGAAAGAGATTTTAAACGACTTCTTTTTAGCAAAGCGTGAGGTATTGCCCTTGAGCCTCAGTCCCACGTTACGCAAGGTGTCGTTGGGCTGAATGCCATCCTGCCATACAAAGGTTGCCGCATAATCGGTATTGTCGCACTCATTGCCTGCAGCCAGCAGTTTTGTAAGTGAATCGGCCGGAAGGGTAAGATATATTGAGGGCAGCAGTGTATCGTTGTACAAACGGCCCCGGGGCGGATTCATTCGCTGCGCTCCGGCCCATAAGGCCGACAACATAAGAAAAACAAACACGCTCCGCTTCATGATGAAAAGATAGGTCATTGCATTGTGATTCAATGAAGTCACTGATTAATGATACAGGTGCAGTTTTATACCCACATTATGCACCCCTTTCTGCAAAGGTTTGCAGTAATGAAAAAGTACCGGAATGCCGACGCCCAGTATAATGCCCCCAAGCACATCGGAGGGATAATGCTTACCTAAATACATGCGTGAATAGGCCACACTGCATGCCCATGCATAGGCAGGCACCACGTAATACCATTTTTCACCCTGCACCGCCATGCTGGTAGCCATACAAAAAGCAAGCGAGGTGTGTCCGGAGGGGAACGATGGCGTGGATGAGGGCTTATCGTATTTTATATCGGGATAGGTAACATACGGACGTGCCCGGTCGGTACCCAGTTTTACGGCATACGAAAGCAGGCCGGTGATACCCAGGTTCACGCCCGTTGCGAAAGACCTATAACACAATGCATCATCCTTTTTGTATTTCCCGAAGGCAAACTGCCCCACCGGGATCACACAGGGAACGATGTACACACTGTTGCTGATGGCTTTGAAGGCTGTAATGCCGGAAGGGGTTTGGCGGCTGTTCACCGAGCGTAACAAACGGATATCGTAATTCTGGGCCCGGATACCCGAGTACCCGAAAACAAATACCAGCAGAATCAGTGATCTCATCTTCATGTGCATGCAATCCTACTCTTCCTGTTTCGGTGCTTCGGCATCGGTAACCGCTACGTCGGTGCTTTTCTTCGCACCAAAAAGTTTTTTACGGAAAGCCGCAATAGCCCCTACTACCGCAAGGGCAATGAGTTTTCCAAACTTGAGTAACAGAAGACCGATTTTGGCAAGCAGTCCGGTTTTGGCCAGGATGCCACCGGCAATCAATCCGCCGATACCGTATTCAGCGATCTTGTCAACATCCGGATCGAAGTCGGCGTATTTATGCCCTTCCATAAAATTCGTACTGGCCAGAATTTTAGGAATGTCTGCATTCACCTTGGGCAATTGCTTCAGGGCCGAAACAATATTCAGCACCAGGTATCCTTTGCGGCCGAGAACCCGCACATAATAATTGAGTGTGTGTTCACCACTGCCTCCGAATTCATATTCCACAGCCCAGTGCAGTTTATGGTTTTCGCTGTCGTAGAACGGTGCCTGGGCCCAGTTCACCACACGCATCGATTCATACCCCAGCTTCACCCGTTGCTTGCTGGCTTCTTCGGCTTCTTTCTTCAAGCTTTCGAGCAGTTCGTTATAATCCAGCTTTTTGGCATCATCGTCTTTGATGTGTCCGTCCTCATTATACGAGAAGGTAACAAACCAGGAGTCTTCGTTGGTAAGGTTGGGCGTATCCGAAACCAGCACGCCGAGCATGTCTTCATCGGGTGGGTTTTCATATACCTTTTCTACCAGCGTGCGGGCATCTTCTTTGGAAAGAAAATAACATCCGGCCGGCACATTCACTGTGGCCAGTTCTTTACCCAGCGACACCGTCCCGGTTTGGAGGGTAAGGGTACGCATGAGGCTGTCTTTGTAAATGAATTTTCGAATCAGCGCCTCGGTGGTGGTGTCCTGATCCTGGGCGCTGGCAACAGCCCCGGTTAGCAGGAAAACGAACAGTAAGAGAATGGTTTTTTTCATGCAGGAAATAAAAATGGCAAGGTAGGGAAAAAACAAATTACCGCTTATTTAAAATCGTCTTCCGGTGAATGCGTGGTAAAATCTATTTTTGTCCACCCGCCCATGAACACAGCAACGGTTTATTTCCCATCCCTCAACGGCATACGGGCCATTGCCGCCTCCATGGTGATCGTGCACCATGTGGAGATGGTGAAAAGTGAAATGAACCTGAGCCGGTATTCCCTTCCCGGCGATTTCGGCACCCTGGGTGTCACCCTGTTCTTTGTGCTGAGCGGATTTCTTATCACCTATTTGTTACTCACCGAACAGCAGCAAACCGGGGTCATCCATATCCGTAACTTTTACATACGGCGCATCCTTCGCATCTGGCCCTTGTATTATCTCATCGTGGGCATTTCCTTCTTTCTGTTTTCACGCCTCCTCTATCCCGAAGGTCAGGCATTGCTGGAGAAACATTTCGGATTGAAGCTCTTTCTTAACCTCTTTCTGATGGCCAATGTGTCGCATGCCTGTGTGGGGAAGGTGCCCCTGGGCAGCAACCTGTGGAGCGTTGGCACCGAGGAGCAGTTTTATCTCATCTGGCCCTGGCTGGTACGGAAATGGAAAAAGCATATCGTGCCGGTGCTGATCCTGATTATACTACTATTGAATATCACCCGTGTGGTATTGTCGCCCTGGGTGGAACAAGGGGAACTCTACGGCATCAAAAAAGCGTTCTTCTTTGTATTCAGCTTTCTTACGTTCTTCCGTATCGACTGCATGGCCATGGGTGCCTTGGGAGCCTGGGTGGTATTCTATAAAAAAGAAGGGCTTTTGAAATGGATCTATCAACCGGCGGTGCAATGGGCGGTGTATGCCATTACACTTATTTCACTGGGCTTTGGCATCACCTATTTCGGATACCTCAATCATATTTTTTACGCCTTGTTCTTTATCCTCATCATTATCAACCTTTCTACCAACCCGCGCACGGTGATCAGTCTGGAAAACAAGGTGTTCGACCGTATCGGGAAGATCTCGTACGGCATGTACGTGTATCATTTTATCGCCGTGGTGCTTGTACTGAAATTAATGACATCATACGTCACATTCAGCAACAACGTTCCAGTGAATGTCATCATCTATGCCAGTGTGTTTGGTCTGACCCTTCTGATAAGCCAGATCTCCTACCGTTATTTTGAATTGCCGATACTGAAATTCAAGAAAAAATTTACTGCCGTGATCAGCGGTGATGATGCCCGCAAAGAGTAGGCTGTAAAAGCTTTACGGGCCCTCTGCCTTAGGTTCCGTTCCCTGTGGCAGCAATCCTGTATCTTTTTATACCTTTGCACCTTTTACCAGCCCCCTCTCTGCATGAAACCGTTCAATACCCTCTCCATTGTGATCCCGGCCTATAACGAAGGCCGAACCATTCATATGATCCTCGATAAGGTAAAGGCTGTGCAATTGCTGGGCGGTGTAAAAAAAGAAGTGATCATTGTGAACGATTGCAGCAAGGACGATACCGTTGAAGCCGTGCACCGGTACATGCAGCAAAACCCCGATCTGAACATTCAGTTCTTCAGCCATGAAGTGAACAAGGGAAAAGGAGCCGCCCTGCATACCGGTATTGAAAAAGCTACCGGCGACTACATCATCATTCAGGATGCCGACCTCGAATACGACCCCCAGGAATTCAATATCCTGATGAAGCCCGTGCTCGACGGCTTTGCCGATGTGGTGTTCGGAAGCCGGTTCATGGGCGGAAAGCCGCACCGTATTTTGTTCTTCTGGCATACCATCGGCAATAAATATGTACTCACGTTTTTATCCAACATGGTCTCCAATCTGAATCTTACCGATATGGAAACCTGTTATAAGCTTTTCGATGCCTCCATGCTGAAATCACTGACATTGCAGGAGAAACGCTTTGGCTTTGAACCGGAAGTAACCATTAAAATATCACGCATCCCGAAGGTTCGTATTTACGAAGTAGGTATTTCCTATTACGGACGCACCTATGAAGAAGGCAAGAAAATAAGCTGGAAAGACGGGGTCCGGGCCATCTACTGTATCCTTAAATACGGGTTATTCAGCAGAAACTAATTCATGCTCTCGTTCCGCGAATTCATCTCTTCCGATGCAGCCAAAGCCCGGTTATTGCTGTTGCTGTATGCCGTTATTATGACGGTATTGGCCATTGTTTCGGAAGGCACCTACGGGGGAGGCGACAGTTACCTGCATTTTCAGATGGCACGCTATGCCCCCCGGCATCCCTGGCTGTTCATGGACCAATGGGGCAAACCTTTTTACACTGCCCTGGCCTGCCTGCCTTCCCAGTTCGGATTCATCGGCATCAAGCTGTTCAATGTGGCCTGTGCCGTAACAACCGCCTGGTTGGCTTTTCTCATGGCACGCAACCAGTTTGAGAAACTCAGCTGGCTCAGCATCCTCTTTGTATTGAGTGTTCCTATTTATTTTGTAACCGCGCTCACCGGACTAACCGAAACGGTTTTCGGCCTTTGTATCCTGTCGTCGGTATATCTGTTTCACCGCTTTCGCGAACGCTGGGCCTGTGTGGTCATTTCCTTTCTGCCCTTCATACGCAGTGAAGGCTTTTTGATATTGCCCCTGTTTGCCCTGTTGTGCATCTATTACCGCAAATGGCCGGCCCTGCTGTTTCTTGGCACCGGTGTGGTCGTATTCACCCTCATCGGATTTTTTTATACGGGAAGCTGGAACTGGGTGTTCGGCACCAACGTGTACCTCACCAAACCTACCGACTACGGACACGGTTCTATTTTTCACTTTTTCGAAAACCACCGCTATACCTTTGGCTGGCCGTATTCCATGCTCACATTGCTGGCCATCGTGGCATTTGCCGCCGGCTACTTCAGGCAGTGGAACAACCGTGAACTGCATATACAGTCGGTATTGGTATTCGGTTCCTTGTTCATTTACTTCATGGCCCACAGTGTATTCTGGACCCTCGGCATCTTTGGCTCGGCCGGCCTCGACCGTGTGATGGCCGGCGTGGGCCCCTGCATTGGCTATACCACCTTTTGCGGATTTCAGTTCCTTGCCCGGCAAAAGTTTGCCGGATATACCGTTACAAAAGTGATCCTTACCCTCTGGGTGCTCTGGGCATTTATCATGCCCCGTTATGTATATCCGCTCCCCTATCCGCTCACTACATTTCAGGAGATGCAGATTGAAGCCTGCAACTATGTGAAAGAAAACAAACTGGATACCGGCTTTGTGTATTTCCAGGAGCCTTATGTCCCTTTATTACTGAAGCGCGACCCGTTTGATGAAAACATCTCCGGCAATTTATACCAGCACGGCGAAAAACCTTTCAAGCCCGGCGCCATCATCATCTGGGATTCGCACCTGTGCTCCCGTGAATCGCTGTTGCCCCTGGAAGTAATGGAAAAACATGCCGTTACCTTGCTGAAAGTGTATTCGGCTCCCGATATATACGACGGTACCCGGAACATGGAGATGCGTATTTACAAAGCCAACTGATATGAACCGATCGGCAGGGTTTCAATTCCGTATCTCAGGCAACGACTTCCTTCTGTGTGCGGCGCTTTTCATTTTAAACGTCTACTTCAAATACCCCTACATCACCCTGCGCGACCTAAGCTGGGATGAACCGTTCAGCGTTTTCTATGCACAATACCCCTTGCCGAAAATGCTGTATGAATTATTCAAAGGCAACAACCCGCCCCTCTGGGAACTGATCTTAAAAATTCAAACCTTCTTCTTCGGACTGAGCGAAACTTCGGTGCGCATGCCGGCCCTCGTATTCAGCGGGTTCACGGCTGTGTTTTTATTTCTTGCCGGCAAACGTTTTAAAGGCACCTGGGCCGGTTTGTTTGTGGCCCTGTTGTTTACCTTTAACACCACCCTGTTCTTTTATTCTCTGGTGGCCCGTGCCTATTCCCTCTTTACCCTGCTGGTGGCCGCATCGGTATATTATTGTGTGGTGCTGCATCAGGAACCAGCTCGAAAGGAATTCCGGAACCGGTTGCTGCTTGTAAATATTCTGATGTGTTACACACACTACTTTGCCTTTCTGGTGTTTCTTGCACAAGGCATTGCCTGGCTCTTCACCCGAAAGGAAAAAGTGTTTTTCAAAAACATGGGAACGGTGCTGGGGTATAGTGCCCTCTCAGCGGTGCCCATTGGTATCATTTTCCTTTTCAGGGATTATCATGTGGTGCCCTCGGTGCCTTTTGTATCTCCCTCCAGCGACCTGCTGCGGAATCCGGTGATCGTGTGGCTCAACGGATTGAAAACCTTTGAGGCCCTGATCCAGATCCTTTGTGCCGGTGTGCTTTCGTATCTTGTGTTCAGCTTGATGAGCGGAAAATTCGAATGGAAAAATTCGTTTCTGTTCGTTCTCTTTCTCACCATGTTTCTTATACCGGTAGGACTTACCTGGTATTTCTCGGCCACCTATCCGGTGTTCATCGACCGGTATTATATGTACAGTGCGGTTCCCTTGTACTTATTTCTGGTATGGCTTCTGTACTTTATGTATAAAAAAGCCGGCGACTACTGGCCCGTGCTTTTTATGGCCTATCTGTTCCGCTTTGAAGTGCGCGAATTTGCTCCCATGCCCGACGATTACCTCATGCGCAAATGGAGAGGCGCCACCCTGCAGGCACAGGCCCTCCAACAAAAAAATCCGGGAGCCATCATTCTTATTCAACCCCTGTGGGCCGAACTGGGCTTTGCCTATTATTACCACCGCGATATTTTTCACGACCCTGAACATCACAACGATGCCCTGCGTTCGTACAAGGTACACCGGCTCATCAGTCCGGATACGCTGGTACGAATTATAGAAGCCAACCCCGGCACCCCGCTGGTGTATTACTGCGATGAGAGCGCATCTGTGATCGACTCCAGCAACGATGCCAACATCAAACACATTCTGCGTAGGGGGTATGTTCGGGATACTACGGTGTTTTATCCGTTATGCACGAATGTGGTATTGTTTACTCCTGAAAAGAAATAAGGGAAGCGCTTACTTCCGTATGATCTCCGAAAGTTTTTCGCCGAGTATTTTCCAGTCGAACTTTTCTTCTATGGTGCGACGGCTCAGCACCGATTTCTGCAAGTAGGTTCGGTGGTTATAACAATCGAGCAAGGCGGCAACGATATCATCCACATTTTTCTCCCGGCACAGGTACCCATTTTCTTGTGTCACCAGCTCCGGAATATCGCAATGCGTAGTAGCGATCACGGGAAGGCCTGTGGCCATTACGTCGGCCAATACTACCGGATAGCCTCCCTCGCAGTCGCCGTCGGCGGCCCATACACTGGGGTGCAGACACACCTGACACTGCATAGCCACTTCTCCCAACAACACATCGCTAGGCAACCAACCGTACCCTTTAATGAAAGGCTGCAAACCCGACTCCCGGATGAATGCTTCGAGAAGCATTTCATATGTAACGTACTCCGGATACGCTGAATTTCGTCCCCCCACCCAGTGGATCTGAACCGGTATTTTGTATTGTTCCACCAGGATGTTGAGGGCCTGAAGGGAATAGATGATGCCTTTTCGTTCGGCGGTAGCACAGGCAATGAGCACATGCAGGGTTTCACTTTCAGCCCGGGGAGTATACATGATGTCACCGGTTTCAGTACCCAGGTAGCACACGTCAATTTTTTCCGGGGCACACCCGTTGTTCACCAGCAAGGATTTCATGTGAGGTCCTTCGGTGATGAAGCGGTCGCAGCGTGCAAACAATTCCTGATACCATTTCTTCCATCGGGGATCCGATAGTATGATACGCTGCAGATCATATCCGTAAAAGCGGGTGATATGTTTCTTCTTTTTTAAATTCAAATCATGGTATCCCTGCATGCCGTAATGTGAAAAAAGGATCGCATCCGGAAGGGCACTGAGGTGGCGCTGACGAAAGGCATCGGGAAGTCCCAGTTTGCGACGGACCCGGTTGTAGAAAGATGCCTGTGAGGAAGGGTTGTAAAATGTAGGGACCAGTTCATCGTGAGTTATATCCCGTGCATCGCATAACACCTGCTGCTCAAACCCACGGATATGTTTCACCTGACGGTAGATCCATTGTTCGCTGAGGGGCAGCCAGGTATGTGTGCTGTGAACGAGGTGCAAGGGGTGAATGGTTTACCGGTATATTTTTACATGATGAAGTTGCAGTACCGCATGGGCCCAGGCAAACCCCACGCCGAAGCCCGAGAGTAATACACGCACGGCGCCCTGCTGCGGAAG
>JBGAVF010000105.1:0-9731 GCA_044228315.1 Bacteroidia bacterium
ATTCCAGCCCAGACTTACGTTCAGATTCAGATCTTTGGTAAGGTCACGGTTTGCATTGACAATGAGGTCATTATTTATATGCTGATAGTGTTCTTCACGAATGTAAACACGACCGCCCCCGAAAGCGCCGGAGTTGATACCGTAGTTTTGCTGGCTGTTATTGTTGTAATAATCTGTTCCAACACGTTCGGTGATCGACAACCAAGGCAATGCCATATAAGTTGCGTATGCATTACCGAAAATACGGTTCAGGTTATCATTGTATTTATTCTGGTTGATGGTGAAATATGGATTATCATAAATACCGGTACCGCGGTACGTGCGCTGGTTTCCATCAGGGAAATAATAGGCAGTGCGGTCTTCCGGATCAGTGGTTCCGTTGCTGTTGTCGAATGAAATAGGTGTACGGAGCAATCCCAGCATGATACCGGAAAGGTTGGATCCCTGCTGAACAAAATTACCGGTGGAGTTGGTGAAGTTAACACCGCTACCGATGGTAAGTTTCGACGACAGTTTGGTTTCAGCATTCAGGCCAATGGTGTTACGGGTGTAACTGCTCAATGGAATTATACCGGTTTGATTGGAGCGACCCAGTGACAGGCGGAATGTAGTATTGTCGCCGCCTCCGCTGATGGAGATGTTATGTGAATTGGTTACCCCTGTTCTGAAGAAATTGCCAATATTATCATACGGCGTAAATGCTTTTTTAGCACTGGCACTTTTACTGCTTACAAGGTTTCCGTTCTTATCCCATTGGTTGGTAGTGGCACCATCCCACGACATGGTATCGCCGCGTGGTCCCCAGCTGTCGCGGTTGGCAGTAGCAGGGCCTCTGTAAGCACCGTTCAGTCCCTGAAGGAACTTATTCTGAAGTTCCGGCATTTTATTTACCTGGTCAAAAGTAACAGCAGCAGAGTATGATATATTGAAGCGTTGGCCTCCGGAAGCTTTTCCCCCTTTTTTGGTGGTGATGAGGATCACCCCGTTGGCTCCGTCACTACCGTAAAGAGCAGCAGCAGCCGGCCCTTTCAGTACGGAAATAGACTCAATATCATCCGGGTTAATATCGATAGAACGGTTGGAAGTAGTAACTGCTTCCAGTTGAGAGTTCTTTCCGTCGTCCGGATCTCCGGCAGCTGCCGAACTGTTATCAATAGGAATACCGTCCACCACAATCAAAGGCTGGTTGCTGTTGAGGAATGTAGTGGCTCCGCGCAAACGCATATACATGGCCGCCCCCGGAGTTCCTGAGGCACTTGTAATTTGTAATCCGGCTACTTTCCCCGATAAGGCACCGATGGCATTCTGGTTGGAGGCGGTGGTCAACGCATCTCCTTTTACATCCTGAACCGAATAGCCAAGCGATTTTTTATCCCGCTTGATGCCAAGGGCAGTAACTGTAACCTCATCCACGCCCAGCACATCTTCTTCCAGACTAACGTTGATTACGTTTTCGGCTCCCAATGTGATTTCCTTAGTTTTCATCCCAACCTGCGTGAATACAAGCGTACTCGCTTTGGCCGGAACATTTAATGAGTAGTTTCCGGAGGCGTCGGTACTGATCCCGACACTAAATCCTTTCACTCCAACATTAACTCCTTGCAGTTTTTCGCCACTCTTGGCGTCAGTTACCGTTCCTGTGACGGTACGTTGTGAAAATGCCGCTGTGCTAAACAACAGCAAAATCATGAACAATGATTGTGTAATTGAGCTCTTCATATAATATTTGATTAAGTATCAGTAGCAAGTAATGAAACAATACTTAAAAACCCAAATTATTTTAAGGGTATTTTTATTAACACATTAATTTTGTTATGTACTATTTATCAGAGAAAACGAAAAGCCCCTCATCCGGGATCCGGAAAAGGGGCTAAACTAAAAGATAAAAATGAATGCGTTTTTAATACTTGCTGCCGAAGACCTTTTTCAAAATATCGGAGATTCGGGCTGCCGGGTCTTTGCGTATCTTCATCTCTTCATCCGCAACCATTATAAAAAGTCCGTCGAGCGCTTTTTGCGTGGCATACTGTGATAAATTCGGATTGATCTTCTGCACGTTGGGCACCTTATTATATAAAGTAACCAGTTCCGCCCAGTATTTTGTGGCATTGGTAGAGGCGAGCGCTTTATCGATGACCGGTGTGTATTTTTTTGTAAGTTCAGCCGTGGTCATCCGTTTCAGATAACTGGTGGCCGCATTATCACCGCCTTTCAATATCTGCAGTCCGTCGGTTATACTCATGTTCTTCACGGCATTCAGAAAAATAGGTGCCGCATCTTTTGCAGCTGTTTCGGCCGCCCGGTTGAGGGTAAGGTTAAACTGGTCCACTTTAGCTCCCATGCCCAGGCTGCGAAGGGTTTGTTCTATCTTCACCGCATCGGGTGGAAACGGAATAAATACTTTTGGATTCTTAAAATAACCGTCGGTTTTTGATGCCAGTGATGAGGCATTGCCGGCTCCAACATTCAACGCTTCTTTAAGCCCTTTAATAATTTCATCGTTGGTGAGAGGTGTGCCACCTCCTTTCGAGGCATCTTCAACTACTTTGCCGGCCTGCTTTTTTACGTTGTTCCAGTTGATCTGGCTATATGCTGCAGCCGAAAAAAGAAGCGACAGCAAAACAATAAGGGAACGTTTCATGTTTATATGGTTTGAATTAGTGAATTTTGAACCCTCAAAACTAAAGCCAAACTTTCTTATTTAACGAAACTATTAGTATATGTTAGCAGAAATAATAACCATCGGTGATGAAATACTCATCGGTCAGATCGTGGACACCAACTCCGCATGGATGGGAGAGATGTTGAATACGTCAGGCATCAGCGTGAAGCAGATTACATCGGTGAGTGATAATTCGGCGCATATTAAAGAGGCAGTTTCCAGTGCTCTCCGTACCCGCGATATTGTGCTGATCACCGGTGGACTGGGCCCCACACGAGATGATATTACCAAACATACCCTCTGCGAACTCTTTGGCATATCGTTAACCCTCGATACGAAAGCACTGGAAAATGTAGAGGAGATTTTCAGCCGGCGCAACCTGCCCCTGCTCGAAACCAATAAACAACAAGCCATGCTTCCCGATGGGTGCATTCCCCTGTATAACTCCTGCGGCACCGCGCCGGGAATGTGGTTCAACAGGGAAGGGAAAGTTGTGGTTAGTATGCCCGGTGTACCATTTGAAATGAAGGCCATGATGGAACTGGACGTGATTCCCCGGCTCAGGAACAGTTTCACGTTGCCGGTGATCTATCATCATACCCTGCAAACCGCCGGTATGGGTGAAAGCTTTGTGGCGCGTAAAATTGAAGCGGTTGAAGATGCCCTGCCCTCACATATCTCACTGGCATATCTTCCGCATCTTGGGGGTGTACGTTTGCGCTTGTCGGCACGGGGTACCGATGAAACCACACTAAAGAAGGAAGTGAAGGAGTATGCTGCTCAGATAATGGAAATTCTGGGCAAAGTGGTTTATGCTGAAGGGGAAGTATCGTTGCCCGAACATGTATGTACCTTGTTAAAGGAAAACAACGTTTCCCTGTCTCTGGCAGAAAGCTGCACCGGCGGCTACGTAACAAGCCTGCTTACCCGCGTACCGGGTGTTTCTGAATTTTTTCCAGGAAGTATAGTTACCTATAGTTATGCCTCAAAGGAAAAGGAACTGGGTGTGAATCCTGAAACGCTGTCTATACATGGTGCGGTGAGCCAGGAATGTGTGAACGAAATGCTGATTGGCTGCGTAAAAAAATTTGGAACCAATGCCGCCATTGCAATATCAGGAATTGCCGGACCATCGGGCGGCACACCTGATAAACCGGTGGGTACCGTTTTTATCGGTGCATACCTGAACGGAAAAAAATCGATTCAACGGTTTCAGTTTGAGACCAACCGGATCCGGAATATTGAAAGAAGTGCGCAGGCTGCCCTGAATATGCTTCGCTTGTTGTTTTTAGAAAAATAATTTCTTTGTGGATAGCCGTGGCAGCGTTCATGATGCTATACACTAACGCCCGTTCGGTATAACTTTTTTCAGCAATTTACATCTGTTAGCATGGCGATTTGGCAAAAAGTAATATTTTGCGCCAAAATAACGGGTGACGTATTGCGTTACCATAGCAAAACTACATATATACATGAGCGGATTGCTAAAACGCATTATACTGAACATACTTCTGATCCTTGGATTTTGCAGGATGGGACTGGCACAGCCATCACCTATCGGCCCTTGGGTTGATAATCCGGTTACTGCTGTGGATACGGTAATGTATGAAGCACGCCTGAAATACAAATCAACGCTGAACTACAACCGTGACGAGCTGAATGTATACGGCTTTCAGGCCAATGATATTCCGGTTTACAGCGATGAAGTGATCTCTTACCGTCTTAAGCAGATCGAAAGTCCGATCCCTATGGACTTTAACCGGGACGTGAAAGCCTATATTGAATTGTATTCACAACGCCGTCGTGAAAGCATGAGCAAGATGCTGGGTATGGTTGACTATTACTTTCCGCTTTTCGAAGAAACCCTCGACAAATATAACCTGCCGCATGAATTCAAATACCTGTCGGTGGTGGAATCGGCCCTGAATCCCAATGCCCAGTCGTGGTGCGGTGCAACCGGTCTCTGGCAGTTCATGTACAATACCGGATTAAATTACGGGCTAACCATTAACAATACGGTTGACGAACGCCGCGACCCGCAGCTGGCCACCGAAGCCATGTGCCGGTATATCCGCAACAGTTACGATCAGTTTGGCGACTGGCTCCTGGCCATTGCTTCCTATAACTGCGGACCGGGATGGGTTGCCCTGGCTGTGAAAAAAGGAGGAAGCAATAATTTCTGGGAAATTCAGCAATACCTTCCGGCTGAAACCCGTGGATATGTTCCAGCCTTTATTGCCGCCACGTATGTTTTCAACTATTCCAAAGAATACAATCTGTTTCCTTCCGAGCCCGAGATCAAGACACCGGTAGAACGGGTTGAAATAGATCAGCCGGTTTCGTTTTACAGCCTCTCGAAAGCGCTGGATGTAAGTGTGGCGGACCTTGAAAAATTAAACCCGTCGTACCGTCAGCGTTACGTTTCCGCCAAAGGGCAGAGCCGGTATATCATTTTACCTCAGGAAGCCGCCGTGAAGTTCGCCTGGAAGAAAGAGTCGATTTACAGCAGTCCGGAAGTGGATTATGCGGCGGAGGTAAGTCAGAGAACCGATCCTGCCCTGACCGCAACTTTTGAATCACCGGATGGCAGTGCAGAGAACAAAGCCACGCAGGTGAATACAGAAGATAACGATATTCCCGTGAAAGGTAATTACAAAAAGCTTTTGTATTGCATACAGGCCGGTGACGATCTCAATTATGTTTGCACCAAGTTCAATTGCGACAAGATGGTGCTGATGCAGTGGAACAACCTTCTGAGCGATGAGATCCCTGCGGGGGATGTGATCAAGGTGTATGTTCCGAAAGAAAATGCCAACTAAAGCTTTTGGCCCGGGCCAGAATCTCCGTCCTCTTTTTTGCTCCCTTTATAAGTAACGTTTCAGCCAGCTCTCTTTTACCGGAATGGTAAAACGATGCAGCAGTTCCTCCTTGGTAGCCGCCAGCGTATTGAAAACAATGGTTTCCTGACTGAATTCTCCGGCATGCAAACGGTTGATGAATTCATTGGCTGAACATCCGCTTACACGCCCGTTATGTATGAAACATACGCGCATACGATCGAGCAGGTCGATGCCGTAATCTTTTCCTATCTCTTTAATGAAATGCACCGAAGTATCGATACTGCAGCCCCCGGCTGAGTCATTTTCATCCAGCATCAGTACAATAAAGAAATTATGAACCAAACGCATTTCGGCCCTGAGCTGCTGTTTGTGTGCGGTCCAGGTACGTGTGAAGGCATCAAATTTCGGCTGTAACACATCTTTCGCGTCGTCGGGGAAAGGTTTATCGGCCTGGTACACCCAAACTCTTGATCCGGAGGGAAATCCCTGAAAATAGTCCTGCATAATACGGTCAAAAGTACGTTCCGGCATTCATATCTGAAAGAGAATTTATAGACATTAGCATCGGGCCGCGTCAACATTTTTTTTACCTTTGTCCCCCGTATAAAAAACGTTATTCCCTTTCCCCTTTTGATATTATGAGTGCCAACGAAAGCAAAGTTACAAACCGTAAAAAAGTCGTGGTTCTTGGATCAGGACCCAACCGCATAGGCCAGGGAATTGAATTTGACTACAGTTGTGTTCACGGGGTGCTGGCTGCCCGCGAGGCCGGTTTCGAAACCATTATGGTAAACTGTAACCCGGAAACGGTAAGTACCGATTTTGATATTGCCGACAAACTCTATTTCGAACCGGTATATTGGGAACATCTTCGCGAAATCCTTGACCATGAAAAACCCGAAGGGGTGATTGTGCAGCTGGGTGGACAAACCGCTTTGAAGCTGGCCGAGAAGCTTTACGAACACAATATCAATATTTTCGGCACCCAGTATAAGGATATGGATATTGCGGAAGACCGGGGCTCCTTCAGCGACCTGCTGAAAGAATTGGGCATCCCGTATCCGAAATACGGTGTGGCGGAAAATGCGGATGAAGCGCTGGAAGTAGCAAAGGAAGTGGGCTATCCGGTTCTGGTGCGTCCGAGCTATGTACTCGGCGGACAGGGTATGAAAATTGTGATCAATGATGAGGAACTGGAAAATGCCGTGATCTCCCTGCTGGGCGATTTGCCGGGCAACCGTGTGCTTATCGACCACTTTCTTGACCGTGCAGAGGAAGCCGAAACCGATAGCATCTGCGATGGTGAAGAAGTGCATATAGTAGGTATGATGGAACATATTGAACCGGCCGGCATTCACAGTGGCGACAGCAGCGCCGTGTTGCCTCCGTTCTCGTTAAGCAAGCAGGTACAGGATACCATGGCCGAATATTCGGAACGTATCGCCAAAGCCATTCGTGTGAAAGGATTGCTGAATATTCAGTTTGCCATTAAAGATGAAAAGGTATATGTGCTGGAAGCAAACCCAAGAGCCTCTCGTACCGTTCCGTTCATTGCCAAAGCCTATAAGGTGCCGTATATCAATATTGCCGCCAAGATCATGCTGGGGACACATAAACTGAAAGATTTCACCATCACACCCCAGCTCGATGGGTATGCCATAAAACAACCGGTGTTCAGTTTTGAAAAGTTCCCGGGTGTGAATAAGGAACTGTCCTGGGAATGAAATCGACCGGTGAGGCCATCCTCTTCATCAAGGATCTTAACGATCCGGTGTTCCGCGAATTATACCGCGAAAAGAGCATGTATCTGAGCCGCTAACCAGGCACCTCAGTTATAGGAGAAGCTGCTGAGCGCGATCAGCATGTTCCATTTGAAATAGATAATGAGCGGGAACTTTTCATCCTGCAGGATCTCAAAATCCCCGTTATGATAAATGCTGGAAAATTTCAGCACATTCAGATTCGTTAAGTTCCCATCCTGATTCTGGGCTTCATACGTTCCTTTTTCCACGGAAGTTGCTACCACCTCACGAAAACAGGCATTGCAGCCAAAGGCCACCGTATCGCCCTCATGAAATGCAGCTACTTTTTCGAACATTTTCTTGCTGAAGATCATGGAGATCTCGTAGTCGTTGTATACCCGGGTAGAGGGATAGAAATCCAGACGGCGGGCCGTTTTCCAGGCCGTTGGTTTAATGGTAATGGTGCCACTGGTATTCACCGGATCGGTCATTTTCCAGGTAAATGATACACTGCTGTCGGTAACAGCCGTGAAGTCCACAATATACTGGTAGTTTTTTTCTCCCTGTTCTACATCATAAACCAGATGGAGGCCTTTTTTTAACTGTGGGGAACCGGCCGGTGCCTGAGCATGCAGGAGGAAACAGGAGAGGATCAATATGCTGAGAAGAAACTTTTTCATTTCATGTATGGGTTTATAAAGTTTGAGGTATACAATATTAGCGGATTTTATGAAAGTTGCCGCAATTGTCTGTAATGGTATTTATTAATTTTAGTAACTTCGTCTTTTTTTAAATGAAGAAGATACTTTTCATCACTCTTAATTATTTCTCCCAGCAGCGGGGCCAGTGTAAAGGCCCGTTAAACCAGGGTAAAGAACCTGAGAAAATTTGGTGTAGAACCCATCGTGATCAATGTGAATCCGAACTGGCTTCCTATCCCCGGTTTCGACGACCATCTGATGGATAGTGCCGGCCGACACCCGTGTATTCAGAACCAACACCAACGAGCATTACAAATATTACAAAACGCTTTGTTCGTGTAAAACATAATTCTGGCCGGCCGGTTTGCTAACGAGCAATCCGGGGTTCCTGCAAAAGCAGCCCGGTTTATCAGGGGCAATTGTTATTTCCCGATCCGCGCAAAGGATGGAATCAATATGCCTATGAAGAGCGGCGCGCATGAAAGAAGAAGGGATTGATACGGTGTACACCACCAGCCCGCCTCATTCCACACATCTCATCGGGCAGCAGCTGCGCAAGGATTTTAAGATCCGCTGGATCTGCGATCTGATCGACCCGTGGACCGATATTTATTATTTCAAACAGTTATATCATCTGCCGTTTGCTTTGCGTATTAACCAGCGTATGGAAAGGGAGGTGCTCGAATCGGCCGATCATTTGATCACGTGCAGTTACGGTTTCCGGGATCTGTTCCTTTCGAAAAGCAATCGTATCAGCCGTGAAAAATTCGAGATCCTGTATTACGGATACGACAAGGATAATTTTAAGAACCGCCCTTCCGAACCTTCGGAGAAGGAATTCATCATTACCTATACCGGTACCATTGCCGACATTTACTATCCACAGCATTTGTTCAACGCCATCCGACGGGTGGCAGAAACAACCGATGTGCCGGTGCGTTTGCGTTTTGTAGGTATTGTCTCTCCCGGCGTTAAGCAACTCATCGAAGACTGTGGCATTTCCCGTTACACCGAGTTGACGGGCCTTGTTCCTCACAATGATTCACTGGGATATTTAATGAAGGCAACAATACTTCTGCTCATTGTACCTATCAACGATAACAATGAAGGGATTATTCCGGGAAAACTATTCGAATATTTCGCCAGCCGGAAACCCATTCTGGCCCTCGCCAACCCGAAAGGGGACGTAGCTGCATTGGTAACTGAAAATCATTTCGGAAAGAGTTTTCTGCAGGATGAAGAAGAAGCGATTTTCAATTATCTGAATGAATTGGTGATGCAGTGGAAAGTGAATCCCAACCTCGACCGGCCTGAGACCGACCTTACCCGGTATGAAAGTGAATACCAGGCACGGTTACTGGCGAATATTGTACTTGAAACCAAAAACGCATGATGTTCAGAATGATCCGTAACGTGTTGTTTTTTGCTCTCGCAGTTTTCCTAACAGGAAGTATAGCCTGCCGTAAAAGGAACGGTTGTACTGATAAATGTGCTGAGAATTACAATCATGCGAAACATGACGATGGCTCTTGTAAATATGTTAAGCCTGCCATTGATTACACCACGTATTTTGTAAATAACTGCAAGCCTCCGTATGGAGTGAATTTTTATGCCGGGGTATCGAACGTTTCCTGTACGGTGAACTACCAGTGGGATTTTGGCGATGGCACCACCGGGTTTGGCGGAGCCGTATACCATGTATATAGTGCAAGCGGAACCTTTACCGTGAAGGTGAAGGCGATGAACGGCACCGAATTCATTACGAGTGAATTTCCCGTGCAGCTCG
>JBGAVF010000106.1:0-10114 GCA_044228315.1 Bacteroidia bacterium
TTCACCCAGAATATGAAGACGACCTTCTTTGGCCTGGTTCAGTGCTTCAGCAAGCACATCGTAGCTGAGGCCATCTACTTTAATATCCATTTGGCAACCCACAATACCTTTGCTGGTACCGGTTACTTTAAAGTCCATATCACCCAGGTGGTCTTCGTCGCCTAGGATATCTGAAAGAATGGCGTATTCCCCTTTGGCATTGCTGATCATACCCATAGCGATTCCGGAAACGCCGTCCTTCACCTGAATACCGGCATCCATCAGGGCCATTGAACCCGAACAAACGGTAGCCATGGATGAGGATCCATTGGATTCCAATACATCACTTACAATACGGATGGTATATGGGTTCTCAGTAGGCAATATTCTTTTTATGGAACGTTGAGCCAGGTTACCGTGGCCGATCTCACGACGTCCCGGTCCGCGGTTCGGCTTAATTTCACCGGTACTGAACGATGGGAAGTTATAGTGCAGGTAGTAACGGCTGTATCCCTGGTTCATCGGGCTGTCGAGCAACATTTCATCCAGTTTAGTTCCCAAGGTAACGGTAGCCAGGGCCTGGGTTTCACCGCGTGTAAAGAGCGCCGAACCATGGGTACGGGGCAGATAATTCGGTTCGCACCAGATCTGACGTACTTCATTCAGTTTACGGCCATCGAGGCGGCTGCGTTCGTGCAGTACCATATCGCGCACAGCATCGTATTTGGTGTCGGAGAAATAACGCTTCACCATGCCTTCCTTTTCAGCCAGTTCTTCCGGTGTAAGGGAAGCTTTGAATTCACTTAAAATGGCATCAAACGCTTCCGAACGGGCATCTTTTGATGAAGGCACTTTCGCTGCATCATATATCTTCTGATAGCAGGCGGCTTTTACACGGGCTCTCAGGTCTTCGTCATTGGTTTCATGTGAGTACTCACGTACCGGCTTTTTACCGCCTGTTTTTTCTACAAACTTTTTGATCTCAGCGATCTGGTTCTTTATTTCATTGTGTGCAAACTTGAGGGCTTCCACCATTTCTTCTTCACTGATCTCGTCGCACTCGCCTTCCACCATGTTGATATCCTTTTCATTTCCGGCTACGATGAGGTCGATGGTAGCTTTTTCCAGTTCATCTTTCATTGGATTGATCACCAGTTTGCCATCAATTTTAGCCACGCGCAACTCGCTGATCGGGCCTTTGAACGGCAGGTCGGTAAGGCTCAGGGCGGCACTGGCGGCAAGGCCTACCAGCGCATCCGGCATAATATTTTTATCGCTCGACATCAACATCAGGTTTACCTGTATGTCGGCATGATAATCTTCAGGGAACAACGGACGAATAGAACGGTCAACCAAGCGGCTGATGAGGATCTCGTAGTCACTGAGGCGGCTTTCGCGTTTTAAAAAACTTCCGGGGATACGGCCCACAGAAGCAAATTTCTCCTGGTAGTCAACCGAAAGAGGTAAAAAGTCGGTACCCGGCTTTGCCTCCTTATTGGCTACCACAGTAGCTAAAATCATTGTGTCGCCATGACGGAGTACAACCGATCCATGGGCTTGTTTGGCAAGTTTGCCGGTTTCGAGGGTAATGGCCTTTCCATCACCGAATGTGAATGTGTGTGTAATTGGGTTCATCGTGTTAAAAATCTCTTGGTGTCAAATAAAAAAATATGTCAATTGGGGCGTCTTATATAATGCAAAAAAGCCACAGGAAAATGCCTGAGACGCACATAGGTGCCAAGCCATTTGCCTGTAGCTTCGGATATGCCTTTTCCGGAAATATTACTTACGGATATCCAACTCTTTAATAAGAGCACGGTAGCGGTAAATATCAACTTTTGCCAGGTAATTCAACAACGAACGACGTTTACCAACCAGTTTAATCAAAGACAATTCTGTAGAATGATCTTTTTTATTAACCTGCAAGTGGCTGGACAAATGATTGATACGTGCGGTAAAGAGGGCGATTTGTCCTTCAGTGCTGCCTGTATTCGTTGCCGATTTTCCATGTTTGGCAAAAATTTCCTTTTTCTCTGTAGCGGTCAGAATCATAATTACGTTAAAAATTGGCTTGCAAAGATATGTTTTCGAAGGTCAAAAACAAAATAGAACTGAAAAAATATCATGGATACCCGGGAAGGCCCGATCCCCCTGATTGAAACCGGTTTCCCCCGCAATGCACCTGTATTCCCTTGTCCTGTTTGCCTGGCTTACCGAGACATCCCCTGAGGCTCACTCCGTATGGTTCCAACGAAGGGTTCCCGACAGTATTCCCCCATATTCCCTATTTTTGATGGTTTTCAATCCCCATTGCATTATGAACACCCTCTGGAAACGTCTGTTTTTTAAATCGGTATTTCAGGCGAAAAAACAGCTTCAGCACAGCACAGACAACCCTTCCAGCTACCGGCAGGCCAAGGTGCGACGCGAGTTCTTTATTTCGACAAAGAGGCTTGTAAAAGACATCCTCATGATCATGGCGGGTATTCTATCCGCTTCTTTCGGTTTGAAAGGGTTTCTGCTTACCAACCATTTTATCGACGGGGGCGTCACCGGTATTTCACTGCTTATTTCGGCCATTACCAAAATACCTTTATATGCGCTGATCATTTGCCTGAACATCCCATTTATTTTAATGGGAATAAAAACCCTCGGGCGTCAGTTCGCCCTTAAAACCGCCCTTTCCATTTCCGGGCTTGCACTTTGTGTGGCAATGGTGCAGTTTCCGGATGTGACCCAGACAACCTCCTGGTAGCCATATTCGGGGGCTTTTTTTGGGGGCCGGTATTGGCCTTACCATTCGGGGAGGTGCCGTAATAGATGGCACCGAAGTGCTGGCAATTTATCTGAGCCGTAAAGCGGGGACTTCAATTGGAGATATTATTATCATTATCAACATCATCATATTTTCTACAGCAGCCTATTTATTGTCGGTTGAGATCGCTTTGTATTCTATGATCACGTATTTATCCGCGTCAAAAACCCTTGATTTCTTTGTGGAAGGTATTGAAGAATATATTGGTGTAACGGTAGTTTCACCGCACAGTGAAGAGATCCGTCAGATGATCATCCATAAGATGGGACGCGGGGTTACCGTGTACAACGGGAAACGGGGATTCGGAAAGACCGGTGAAACCAAAGATGTGGATATAATATATTCCGTTATCACCCGCCTCGAGATCAACAAATTCAACACCGAGAGTGAGAAGATCGACCCCAACGCCTTCATTGTGATGAACAGTGTAAAGGATACACGGGGCGGAATGATCAAGAAAAGACCACTCTCCCATTAGGGATGCAACGTTCTTACATTAAAAAAGGGCTCACAATTGTGGCCCTCTTTTACTATTTATCATAATCGGAACATCGTGTCACGACTCATTGGCGAACTTTTCCGGTTCTTCTTTCCGCAAGCGGAACAATTCAAAAATGATCACAAAATAATGTCCCCAAACAGTGGTGATAAGAATGATGAAGGTAATAAGCATCCACATTGGAGGATGTTTACTCCATAAGGCACGTTCCATTTTTGCTTTCTCGGCTGAATGCAGCAAACCCCAGGCTGAGGTAACCGTAGCTTCCATATTACCATAGGTTTCATTTTCATCCACCCGACCGATAAAGGTAAGGTTCCCATTTTCATCACCCGGTAAATTGGCCGGAATATCTACTGTAGCTTCACCCGCTTCATCGGTTGTTCCTTCGCCCAGTTTCATAGGATTGAAGCTGCGTTTTACAAAAACGGTAATGGCGGCTTCAGGTACCGGTGTCTCTTTACCATCTGCCAAATCCACCACTTTTGCAGTCATGGAATACGATGAATCTCCTTTTACAGGAGTCAGGGTGAGCAGGGCACGTTTCACACTTACTTCTTCTTCGGCCGGCTCAAGCGATTTATTTCCGGCATACACGGCTTTAAAATGCACCTTACCTTCCTTATCCGCAACGCCCGGATCGGCAACATTCAGCACAGCCACACCGTTTCTGTCGGTGAGAACATGCCCTAGTTCCTTCGATGCCGTATCGTTCATCTGAAAGAAAGTAATTTTCAGTAAGGGGATTTTATAGAATGTGCGGTCCACTTTCGTTTTTACGGCAGCTTTCAGATCAATGGATTTGTCTGAGCGCTGAACCGTTGTAAATTCAATGGTAGGCGACATCAGTGAGGGGGCTTCTACCTCCGTTTTTTCCTTCTGGGCAGTGCTGTCGGTTTGTGCATGAACAGAAGCCGGAAGGAGAAAAAGCATACACAATACGGCTGTAAAAACAGCAAGCTGAATTGTGAAATTTCTGGTTCGGTTTTGTATATGTTTCATAACGATGATTATTAAGCAGAGGCTACTTCATTAACGGGTGCGTTGTCTTCATTTAATACAGCTTGTTTTTCCTTATCGCCAAATTCAGAGATCGGTACTACAGTAACAAACTTCGACATGAGGGTAAAGAACAGAAAGAAGGTGGCGATACCGGCAAAAGTCAATGCCCATTCCACCCAGGTAGCTGAATATTTCACATATTCCATTCGAGTATCCTGCATTGGAAGCAAGGTTGACTCAAGTGTAGGAACAATGATCAGATAACGTTTCACCCACATGGCCAGCACCATGAAAAATGACGCAATAGTGATATAGTTCGGTTTCCGGGTAAAAGGTATGGCAACAATCAGCACTGGAAGCACGATACCGGCAAAATTCGAATACAGGAAAAACCATCCGTACTTGGCCGGGTTGAACAATTTCTCTATTACTTCACTGTCCCATTTGGCAGAAGAGAACCATTCGGTAAGGTATTCCGAGAAGGTAAAATAACAGTACCCGGCACCGAGCACCATCATAATATACCCCAGGTAAATGAAATGCTTATCTGTGATGTAATTTTCAAGCTTATACATTCTGCGGTAAACCCACATGGCCATTACAAGTACGCCGGTACCGGAATAAATTGCCGCAAGTACGAAGTACGGGCCGAAAATGGTACTGTGCCAGCCCGGACGAAGGGTCATACCAAAGATCCATGAAAGCACCGAGTGCACAATAATGGCCAATGGAATAATAATGATTGACATGAGGTTGGTGGAAACACGAATATGTTTCTTCTGGCTGGGTGTTCCTCTGTACCCGATGGCAAGTATCTTGTACATTTTGTGCTGCCATTTCGGAATGTTCAGTTTGGTATCACGGTAGATAGCGAAATCCTTGATCAGTGCCAGATAAAGGAAGATCACACTGCCGGAAAAATAGGTTCCGATGGCAAATACGTCCCAGGTAATGGGCGATTGAAGCCGTGGATATAGAAACAGATGGTGCAGACGATCGAGACGACCCACGCACAGGAGAATATAAATGGGGCCGATGATGGTGGAAATTACCGTTATCATTTCGGCAATACGGATGATCGGTTTCCGCCATTCTACTTTCAGGATATGCAGAATTCCGGAAATTACCGCTCCGGCATAACTGATACCTATAAAGAAGATGAAATTGGCAATGTACAATCCCCACACTACGTTATCGCGCATGCCGGTAACCACGTGTCCGTCGACCACCTGCAAATAAAGAGCATACCCGCCTCCAATAATCCAGATCAGGAAGAACAGGGTCCAGCCCCAGGTTCTTGCTCCGAATTTTTCTATGACAGGCTTTTGCTTATCATAAATTTCTTGTTGATATTTATTGAGTTCCATAATAATCCGGTTTAATTAATACTTGAAAAAACAATCTCTTAATGTGACTCGTGTGAATGACCTTCCATGGCATCTTTGAATCTGTCTTTGATCTTTTCAGGAAGATTTTCATACCCTCTTTCTACCGGGAACTGCCGGTCTTTTGGTGGCAGATAATACACGCGTGGTTTGGTTCCCAATTCTTCCATGAAACGGTAGGCCGCTTTGTCTTTAATGAGTTGTGAAAAGCTAACGGTTTCATCTCCGTTGGAGACGGTATCTTCGATCTCATCACCAAAGTAGAACACGCCGTTCGGGCAGGCTTCCACACAAGGTGGGAGCATTCCTTCCCGTGAGCGGTCTGGACAAAAATCACATTTTTCAACGGTACCAATTTTACCCGGGATACCTGTTTCCGGAGAATATTGCTGGTGTGCAATCTCAAACGGCAGCTTCGGTTCTTCCCAGTTGAACACGCGGGTTGAATACGGACATGCCGCCATACAGAACTTACAACCGATGCAGCGTTCATTGTCGATCAGCACCAGTCCGTCCTGCCTCTTATAGGTGGCATCTACCGGACATACTTTTACACATGGCGGATTGTCGCAATGGAAACACTGTTTAGGGAACCAGTACGGTGCGCCTTTATCACTGTCCTGCATCAATTTCACGGTCAGCCATTCCTTTTCCTCAGGGCGGTAATGCCATTTCTGACATGCCGCAACGCATTTGCGGGCGTTTTTACAACGCGACAGGTCGACCACCATTACAAATTTTTTCCCGGCTATTCCCTCTCTTGCTTCCAGCTTCGACACAATAGCCATGTGCTCTTCATGATTCAGGTAAGCAGAATCTATTTCTACAATTTCACCCTCGGGTGAAAGCAGTTTTACTTTTTCTCCATTTGCCTTGTTTTCAGGTGTCCCTCCGTCGCCGCAGCCCACAAGGGCGGCACTTGCCAGGAGACCGGTTAGGAGAAAGTCTTTTCTTGATGTATTCTGAGTGTCTTTCATAACTTGGGTTTATCTTTTGATCCAGTTTTGTAATTCCTCGTTCGTGATTTTCCGGTTCGAAGCAGATAGTAATGCTTTGTCAATTTCAACCAGCTTACACAAGCACGAGAGCATTGTTACTGCTGTTAATACCACTAAGCGGCATAGGTGTGCTTTTTTTGCCCGCCATCCACTGGTACAAACCGCTTGATTCAGGAGAACCGGTATCGATATAGCCACCGGAGGTTAGAGAAGAATATGCATTGGCTGCAGACAGATCGGGAGCTTTACCCCCGGATGCATGACATCCGCTCACTGCACAGTCTTTGGTGAAGATGGGCAGGATATCGGATGCAAAAGATACTGTTTTGGTAACTTCCGGGGTGTTACTTACAATGACCGTTCTGTTTTTATAACAGCCCGATACCAGTAACATAACGGAGCACAACAGCACTGTTGCAAATATTTTTTTTCTGTGTAACATAATGTGTGTGTTTAATTATGAGTGCTGACTGTGAAAATTTATTTTTTAAACTTCAACAAAAGGCCTGGTTGAATGGCATGCTGATAGTTTGATGCATCGAAGATGGCATAACCGAACGGCTGATCTTCCAAGGTAGAGAAGTCCACATCCTGTTTCAGCACATCGGCAGTTTTAAGTTTGCGTTTTAGCTCAACTACCCATCCGGTTCCGGTGTATTTGGCACCGCATACGATATCTGCACGACCGCCAACCAGTGGAGCCAGGATCACGCTTGGAATGCACTTCGCACCAATGCCTCCGTTAATTGTATCGGTAGCTCTCTGATAATCAGTACCTACATTCGGATCGATGGTTCCGGTTGCATAGGTTAAAACGCCTGTTGAACTTACACCGGTAATTTTCACGGCTGTTCCACCCGGAAGTGTATCGCTGGCCAGCAGGAAGCTTGCATTGGTTGCAGTAGGAATAACCCACATTGGTACATTTACAGAGGCACCGGTTCCGTCGAGTTTCAATGACTGGCGATTATTGAACGCACCTTGTGCAGGAGAACTGGTATAGGTAGGGCGGTTAGGCCATGTTGTAGATGTACCGTTTACAACGATGTCGTCTACGTGGCGTCCGTTACCGTTGCCTCCGGCCAGGTTAGTTACACCCGGACCACCGGCCCAATCCTGGTAGTTATCATCCATTTGGTTGAATTGCGCATCGCGGCAAAGATGTGCCCACCACATATCAATTTTTTCATTTACTCCATTGGTGTAGTGATTTCCGCTACCGGCGTTCGATTTCATAACTGCAGGTGTTACCGAGTAGTCCATGTACGGTGTGAAAATGTGGCACGAAGAATAGCAGGTTTGAGAACTGAATTTGGATGTTGAGTTGTCTATATTCCACAAGAATGAGAATTTATCTTCTCCAAATCCTTTACGGGTAACTTTTCCATTCACATCATAGGTTCTGGAACTTGGTTCCTAGCCTCATACTTTGGTAAGCGGGTTGAAATACCATGGAGATACATTTGTGCTCTTGGTATTGTCGGCATATTCTATGAGGAAGTAAATGTTGGCTGCATCGTACATAGCACGGATCGTAGTAGGATATTGTTCACCAATATAACCGGTGAACAAATTGTTACCCGGATCAGGTATAGTTGGCTTGATTACCAGTTTTAAGTAGCTGTCCCATATACCATCAGCTGCGCCGTCCATGGTAGGAGCCACGGTTGTTTTAAATGCAACAAGGTCTTTTCCGTTACTTGTTGGTGTGGGGGTAGGTGTAGGAGCCGGAGTAAGGTCCTGATCGGGTTTTGTACAACTGATTACATACAAGGCAAAAAGTACAACCGTAGTGATTGCCATTAAATGTTTTGTTTTGAAGAGTTTCATAATGCTACTGATTTGAAATGGATTAATTAGAAATTTAGTTTACGCTTTCGCTTTTTTTTGTCAATATAATTTTACAATTGAAGTTAAATGCTTTTAAACACTTGTAAAACAAGCGTATGTAAAAACCTTAAAAACTGATTTAGGTCAGGGAAAAAACTGATTTCATTGGTGTCTGTTTCGTGTTTCGCTGCTGAAACAAGACAAATGTATACATTTCGCAAAAAGAAGACAAGCATGTCTCTATTTTGCTTAAAAATTTTACAATTAAAATCCTCTAAAACAACAACGCAGTACTTATTTCTTCTGCAATACTCATCAGCCGATAGCAATAGCATGATCTTATGCATTCAACTACCTGAAGCAGAAAACAGTACCTTTGATTTTTCCAACATAATATAAATCCTCTAAAACATTCTTCATGTCATTAATTATTGCAGCTTATGTACCTACCGGGATTGTGATTTCGGGCGACAGCCGCACCACCGGAACACTGACGATTCAGGAACCGAACCCGGCGGCTGCCGGGCAGTTTACAAACGTTCAAACGAATATTACGCTCTCCGATGCCACCAACAAAGTATTTAAAATGTTTGGCCGTTTTGGTGTGGCTACTTTTGGTGATGCGCATATTGAGAATCTGCCCATCACACATCATCTGCAACAGTTTGAAGCCGGCATGCGAAATGCTCCGAAAACAACCCAGGACCTAGTAAACGCACTTCATCCCTATTTCAGGAAGTTCAACCCGATACCCAAAATGGGATTTATTGTAGCCGGATACGACAACAATGTACCGTATGTATTCGGTGTGGATATCTGGGGCAATTCCACCCAGCGCCCCAATTTTGTACAGGATCAGAATCGTATCGATTATGGTATTGCCCGTGGGGGTGATGTGGATGTGGTGAACCGGCTGCTGAATAATCCGCAACGAATGCCCCCGTTTATGGCTATGAACCTGCAGGATGCCGTGGACTTTTCACGCCATCTGATTCGTACCACTATTGATCAGATGCGCTTTGAGCCTGCTATTCAAACCGTTGGCGGTGAAATCGATACCCTTATTATTACTACCGAAAAAACCGAGTTTCTTTACCATAAGGCGCTCAGTGTGAAATGAGGTGTTTTTGATGCTTCACCGGGAATTAACAAAATAATTGCCTTTCGCTTCATGTGTCAATAGTAATTTCTGCTATTATTGTATTAAAGCCTATACCGTCATGAAACAAAGTATACTGTTGCTTCTTTTTTGCCTCCCCTTTTATGTGTTTTCACAGTCGGCCGGGAAGTTTGTACTCCTAGAAGAGTTCTCCACCGCACCCTGCGGATTCTGCCCCGACGGCGATGTGATTGCCGATGAACTCGTGAAAAAGAACCCGAACA
This sequence comes from Bacteroidia bacterium, assembly GCA_044228315.1. Lineage (GTDB taxonomy): Bacteria > Bacteroidota > Bacteroidia > UKL13-3 > UKL13-3 > CAINMV01. The sequence continues at coordinate 9,892 of JBGAVF010000106.1, forward strand.
TCATATGGGTAACCCATCATGCCGGTTTTGGTACAGATTCAATGACGGTACCTGAAAGTATCACCATTGCCAATGCATTCACTACGTTTGCACCGGGCGCAGCTATCGACCGTGGTGATTATCAGATTCCGGTATATACCATGGCACCGTATATTGCCGTATCACGGCAGAAATGGGACAGTGTATGCACCTCTCATTTCAACGACCCGCAAGGTGTTTATAT
>JBGAVF010000107.1:0-9071 GCA_044228315.1 Bacteroidia bacterium
AGCAGTCGTCCGCGATCGGTAAGGTATGCGATATTCGGATCGGTTGGGTTGGCTGCCAATACCGCGTCGAAGTCGGCGTATTTATCGCTTACATCATCGATATAGTCGGTTGTGGTTTTCCGGTATCCGTATTCCACACGCAGGCTAATGGCATCGGTGAGAGTATATTTTACACCAATATTCAATGGAACGCTGAGCTGGTTGAGGCTGTAGGCCGGTTTGTTGAGTTCGGTTGGCAACTTTTGCAGTTTGTAGGTTGTTCCATTGAGAGTTGCCTGTGGGTTAAAATGAAAAAAACCAACACCTATAGCAAAGAAAGGCGTGAAGTTGATATCGTCTTCTGTATATCCGGGATCGAATGGACGCAGATTAAATTCCAGTTGTAAGGCACCTTCGATTATCGGAGAACTGAAACTGAGGTTTCGCTTATACCGGTCGCGGTTGGTGCTGTATAAACTATCGCCTCCGCTTACGGTGCCGTAATTTCCAGCAATACGTAATCCCAGATAGTGCGAGAAATTGTACTGATACATTAGCCCAATTGCACCGTGGGTGGATTTTACCGTAACCTGTTTCAGCGAGAGGTCGCCCTGATAATTGGATGTTCCGGTAAAAATCCCAAATTCGTGATTTACCTGAGAAAATCCGCAAAATGAGATTAAAGTAAAAAGAACAGCAGCAATTTTCTTAATCATTGGCGTGAGTAATGTAACCTTTAACGTTGGAAATCAAATTAACAATACGCAATTGTATAAAAATAAATCGGAAAATAAAAAAATCTCCCCAAATTACTTCAGGGAGATTTTCAATATGCAGGGAAATGTGGGGTTATTTAACGAACCGGCTGGAACGTACACCCTCTTCGGCTTCCACTTTTATAATATAAATACCGTGATTCAGACGGGAAACCGGCACTTCGATAGTATTGGAACCGGCAACCTGATCGAATGCCAGGGAATACAATGTTTTACCGGAAAGATCTGTAATGCTGAGGTTTCCTTTCGAAGCCACCGATGCTGTGTAGGCGATGAACACCGTGTTGCCTGCCGGATTCGGGAACAATGTAAGGGATTGCCCCATAGTGGCATTGTTCACTCCGGCGCCATTTTTTACGATCACAATTCGTTTTACCTCAGTGGCAGCGTTGCCGGCGTTGTCTTTAACATTGTAAAGTATCGTATATGTAGCCGGAATGCTTGTATTCACCGGGTTGGTAACTACAATCTTTGAGGTGATATTGCCGTCGTTGTTATCGTAGGCAACAGCACCGGCATCGGTATATGTACTTCCGGTGTTCACGGTAACGGTATCCTTGCCGTTAAGGGTAATCACCGGGGCTATATAGTCTTTCCCGTTAATATCGGCACGGTCGCGTGGTTCTGGTTTCCAGTTGCTGAAACTGAAATACAACACACCTTGCATGTAATTGTACTTAAGTGTTTTCAGAGTTAGTGAATCGAGGTTGTAAGTAGAACCAATATCCTTGGATGCATCGTCGAAGCGAAGGCCATTGGTGGTTGACGTGTCCTTATATACACTCCACTCTCCGTTATTGCTTGGGGCATCCGGGTTTTTGTTTACCACATACACATCATTGAAACGAACCAGCATGCCTTCGTAAGGTTCGGTATAGTTGTATACTTTACCAATCACCGAATCGATCGGTAATGTGGTAAGCGGAGCCGGCAGGTTGTTGTTACGGGAAACGATGTTATAGTTTTTGGTGCCGCTGTAATAACCGATACGGTCGAGGGTGGTTACGTTGAAATTCTCACGTACGATGCAGGAAGTGATCACAATGCTGTCGCCACGTTTCCAGGTAGCTACGCTGTCGTTGGCCTGGGCCTGAAAGAAGATACCGGAATTTGGAGCCGTTCCGCTTTGAAGTGAACCAAAGAAATAGGTTGACGATTGTTCCATATCGTAAAGGGAAGAAGTAACCAGACCACCTACCTGTATTCCGGTAAGGGTATCATTCGCCCAGATGGAGTTTCCACTGGAGAATGGTGAGTACTGAAGTTGGGCTATGGTTTTTATTCCACCATCAACCACCATATACGCCAGGGCGTTGGCAACGGTATCAACGGAATTGTGTCCGCCGTTATCCCAGGCACGGAACCAGTATTTCACCACTGTTCCATTGGCCTGCGGTGCTACTTTAGCTTCCCATACGTTGTTGGCAAGAGCCGTCATTGGCGCGGCAATGAATGTATTGTTGGTTGTACCAATCGCATAATACAGGGTAGCGTTTACCACGGTAGAGTCGTCGGTGATGCGTGCACTTAACCGAACGGTATCGGTAGAGGTGGCGATCACCGGTAGGTGACGGCGGTTAGTAATTACCGGAGGTAAGAAAGTGGTAGGGCCGATGTCGGTTGGCAACAGCGGGCAGATACGGTATTCGGTAACGCCACCCGACACAAGTTCAACAATGGTTCCGCGCACGTAGGAAAGTAATGTTCCGTTGGCCGGCGGAGCAAAAGCTACCGGTGTGGCCGGATCACGATCAAAATCATCGTTACGGTAGTATCCCGAAACGTCATAGAATTTGATTTTATTCCCTTTGTCATCCTGCAGGGCGAAATTCCAGCGGCTGGCGCCATTGGCAGCGCGGTCAACCACCGTTACATTTTTAAATTCCACATAGGCACCTTCCCATTTTTCACCGGTTTTAGGCTGGTAGGTCTGTATTCCGCCCACGTTCAGTTCAAAGTCGCTTACGTTCAGGGTACGGGGTTTTATGCTTACAACATTGAGGTCGGTAATTTCCGATTTCACTTTCAAAAGGTTCATCTGGGTACTTCCCTGAAATTCAGAGATCACGCCGGTACATTTTACTTTCGTTCCTTTTTTGAAGTTGGTGAAAAAGTCCACGATCAGGTCCAGTCCGCCTACCGAGTCGCTCGGATAAATATCCTTGTTCAGCAATACATGAATGGCTCCCCATGGTGAGGCGGTATCCTTGGTTTGAAGGAAAGCCCCGTAACGCGATTTGGTGGTACTCAAACCATAGGTCTTGGGGTCGAAGGTCACAATGCCTTCTACCTGAATGGTGTCTTTATAGGTTGGGTTTTTCGAGAACGGACTGATGTAGTCCGGTGATGTGTTGTTACTATCCAGTTTCGACGCTTTCACAAACTGAAGCGAGTCGATGGAAACCAGTGGATAAGGATTTACCTGGGCTTTCAGGGACAGGCCCAGAGAAAACAGGAAGGTAATGAGTAGAATTTTCCGAAGCATATTGTTGGGTTTTAAAAGGTTCAAAAATAGGGGATTTCATATCACGGAATTGTTAATCCGGCAAGGTGTGGATACATCGTGATTAACTTGCGGTAATAGGTAAAAAGCCGGAGCGGAGACCCGTGAAAGGCTAATAGTCAATACTTTGAAAGTATTTCAGAATGTGCTCTTTGAGGAATAGCTCCTGTTGTTCCAGCTCCATGGCGGGGTAAGGCTTCAGCGTTTTGAAATGGGGCCAGCCGTCATCATCCCATTTTTCCAGTTCGTAATATCCGCTCAGGGCGAAAATGGTGCAATGGGCCACATGCATCAGGTTCATCTTTTCATCCCGTTCGTATTTCACATTGCCCTTTCCCAGAGCGTTCATTCCGATGATAAAAAGGATGGCATCGAGGCCGGGCTGCCGTCCGAACTGTGTTTTTAAGCGGGATTGCAGGGCTTTGAAATTCGTTTCAATCGTTACTTTGTCTGTTTCCATGTTTTTTTCTTGTCCACTTCCTGCACCATCTTATATACTACATCCCGGAGTTCATCGGCATTGGTTTTGTTGAGGGCACTCATGAATACTACCGGCATATTTTCTTTGGCCATATAGGTATTATGCAGGTTATACCGCTGTTCCTCACTCATGGCATCAATTTTATTGAACACGGTGATCACCGGTTTATCGCCGGCTCCCAGTTCGTCGATGGTTTGTTTTACGGTTTCCATCTGCGATTCGTATTCATCGCTGCTGATATCCACCACATGAATCAGGGCATCGGCATCGCGCACTTCATCGAGGGTGCTTTTAAAGCATTCTACCAGCTGATGTGGTAATTTACGAATAAAACCTACGGTATCGGCGAGAAGGAACGGGGTGGTTTTCAGTACCACCTTTCGCACGGTACTGTCGAGCGTACTGAAAAGCTTGTTTTCGGTAAGTATTTCGGCTTTACTCAGCAGGTTCATGATGGTGCTTTTTCCTACGTTGGTATAGCCCACCAGGGTGATGCGGGGTTTGTCGTCGCGGTCCTTGCGTTTTATCTGGCTTTGCCGGTCAATGCTTTTAAGTTCTTCTTTAAGGAGGGCTATTTTTGTATTGATCACCCGACGGTCGGTCTCGATCTCTTTTTCTCCGGCTCCTTTCATGCCAATTCCTCCTTTTTGCCGGCTCAAGTGGGTCCACATGTTGGTAAGGCGGGGCAGCATATACTGATACTGGGCAAGCTCTACCTGTGTTTTGGCTTGTGAGGTGCGGGCATTTCTCGCAAAAATATCGAGGATGAGTCGGCTCCGGTCGATTACCTTCACGCGTATATCCCATTGGTCGGGGTTGAGTTCTTTCTCAATGTTCTTGGTTTGGGCCGGTGAAAGTTCATCATCAAAGATCACCATATCAATTTCATTGTCGTGCACATACTGCACGATCTCATGCAGCTTCCCTTTCCCAACATAGGTGCCCTGTTCTATATGTTCAAGGCGCTGGATAAATCGCTTTTGGGTTACCGCTCCGGCGGTTTGGGCCAGAAACTCCAGTTCATCGAGATAGGTATTTATTTTTTCCTCTTTGTCGAGCTTGCTGCCTACCGCCACCAGAATCGCACTTTCCGGCTTGGGCCGGGTATCATAAAGTTTTTCTTTTACCATTATTAATATTCGAATTTTCCCAGCGGACTGTCGATGCTGAGTTTTTTAGTTTCGGCCGCTTCCGCATACCCGATCACCTGCGCGCTGATGCCAAAACCGGCAGCGATGGCAATAAGGGCCTCGGCCGTTCTTATATCGGTGAACACCTCGAGGCGGTGCCCCATATTGAAGGTGCTGAACATTTCACGCCACGGGGTATTGCTTTGCTGCTGAATGGTGTTGAACAGAACCGGAACGGGTAGCAGGTTATTCTTTACGATGTGAAGATTTTCCACAAAATGAAGCACCTTGGTTTGCCCGCCGCCGCTGCAGTGTATCATGCCATGGATCTTGTCCCGGTGTGCCTTCAGCATTTCTTTCACCAACGGGGCATAGGTACGGGTAGGGGAGAGCACCATTTTACCGGCATCCAGCGGAATGCCTTCTATGGTGTCGGTAAGAAGCAGGCTCCCGGTATAGGCCATTTCGGCAATGGAGGGGTCGAATGATTCGGGGTATCGGGTTTTATACACGGGGCTGAACACGTCGTGTCGGGCTCCGGTGAGGCCATTGCTGCCCATGCCGCTGTTGTAATCCGTTTCGTAAACGGCCTGTCCGTAGCTGCTGAAGCCTACCAGCACATCACTCGCCTGTATGCGGGCGTTGTCGATAATATCGCTGCGCCGGGCCCGTGCGGTAACGGTGCTGTCTACGATCACGGTGCGCACCAGGTCGCCCACATCGGCGGTTTCACCTCCGGTGTGATGGATGTGAATGCCATGTTTCCCCAAGGTCTCAATAAATTCATGGGCTCCGTTGATCAGGGCCGAGAGCACTTCGGCAGGAATGAGTTTTTTATTCCGGCCAATGGTGGATGAAAGGAGGTAATCGTCGGTGACGCCTACGCAGAGCAGGTCGTCGATATTCATCACAATGGCATCGATGGCAATGTTTTTCCATACGCTCAGATCGCCGGTTTCCTTCCAGTACATATAGGCCAGACTGCTTTTAGTTCCGGCCCCGTCGGCATGCATGATGTTGCAGAAGGCATCGTCACCCCCCAGGTAGTCGGGGACTATCTTGCAGAAGGCTTTGGGATAGAGGCCTTTATCGAGCTGACGGATGGCGGCATGTACATCTTCTTTCTGGGATGAAACGCCCCGTAGGGAATATTTATCGGTCATTGCGGAAGTAAAATGCAAAGATACAGGTTTGGCAGGCTTTCAGCGGGTAAAATAGGGAATCAGGCTGTTGAAAATCCGGGGCATTAAAAAACCCCGCACTTGCGAACGGGGCTTCTTATCGTTGATTCAGTCAGTATTAAATTGACTGTAGTTTCCGGGTCTTTTTTATCGCGGGAGGGGAAAGAAGAAACTATGCTTCTTTCGGCAATACAGAAACAAAAGAACGGTCGTTGGCCTTCTTTTGAAACTTCACCACACCATCTACCAGCGCAAAAAGCGTATGGTCTTTTCCGATACCTACATTGGTTCCCGGGTGGTGCTTGGTGCCACGCTGGCGAACGATGATGTTACCGGCGATGATGGCTTGTCCTCCGAATATTTTAACGCCGAGGCGTTTGCTATGAGATTCACGGCCGTTTTTTACCGAGCCTACTCCTTTTTTATGTGCCATGTTGTACTGTAAATTTTAATTTTTAACGAAACTGAAATTAGGCAACGATGTCGTTGATTTTAATTTTGCTGAGTTGCTGGCGGTGTCCTTTCATCAGGCGGTAACCTTTTCTGCGTTTTTTCTTGAAAACGATCACCTTATCGCCTTTCACCAGATTTTCAACCACGGTGGCGGTAACTTTGGCGCCGCTTACGGTAGGGGTTCCTACGCGCACGCTGCCGCTGTTATTCACCAGCAGCACATCGCTGAAAGTAAGGTTGGCTCCGTTTTCTTCCGGCAAATGGTGCACAAAAAGGGTCTGATCCTTCTGCACTTTGAACTGCTGCCCTGCTATGGTAACGATTGCGAACATTGTATTGAGTACTTTTTTTGGGACGGCAAAGGTAATAAAAGTTGTGTAATTAGCAAACCCCGGCAAAAAAATCCTGAATTCGGGGCGGGGCATAGAATTCCGTTCTTGGTTTTTCTCTTGGCTAGTTAAAATTCTTGTTCAAGTCCAGGGGGGGATTTTTTCTCGAGGTCATTTTTTTCTGTTTGTTCTTTGGCCTTATTTTTTCCAGCTTTTTCGATCCATGCATTACATTCGCTGTATGAATCAGGTGCTCCGGTTTGTTGATCAAAAACGCAATGTGTTCCTTTTACTCAGCGTGCTTACCCTTGTGGCTTACAGCACGGTGTTGAACGGGGACTTCGTTTTTGATGATGATATCTTTATCCTCAATAACGTGTATGTGCACGACCTGAAACATGTGAAAGAGATCTTCACCCACAGCACTACCGACGGTGCCGGCGTAAGCGGTGGAAACTTTTACCGGCCGGTTCAGTCGCTTTGCCATGCGGCAATTTATTCGGTCTTCGGTGCTGTTGCCTGGCCACACCATGTATTTTCAGTTCTGGTACATGCCCTGAATGCCTGTTTGCTTTTTCTGGTATTGTGCCGGCTTGGGTTTTCCCGTTTTTCATCAACGGCCGCAGCGGCCCTTTTCAGTGTACATCCCATACATACCGAGGCGGTGGCCTATATCTCAGGCCTCAGCGATCCGCTCGCTCTTTTCTTCATGCTGGGTACCTGGTATGCATATCTCCGCTTCCGGCACTCGCAAGCAGTTCTTTGGTTTGTGGCCGTGATCCTCGGGTTGCTGGGGGCACTTTTCACCAAAGAAAGCAGCATGATGTTTCCCGGGGTGTTGCTGTTCACGGATTTGTATTTGCGCAAAAAAAAGGAACCGGCCCCTGCATGGAATACCGCCCTGCTGCTCACAGTTCTTTTCATGAGCCTTGGATTCCTGTACCTCAAATTCACCGTGTTCAATTTCACTGGGCAGGTGGCCCTTACTTCGGCCGATAATGCCTATACCCAAAGCCTGTGGGTTCGTTTCATTACGTTTTGTACCATACTGCCCCGGTATTTTGGCATGCTCATTTTCCCGGTGAGCCAGTATATTGAGAAACCGTACCTGGCCTACGATACATTCACCACGCTTGGGGTGGGAGGGCTCATGATGCTGGGGGCCTTTCTCTACATTGGGTATACCTCTTTTAAGGCCTCAGGTCTTGAATTGCTCATGGTGGGTTGCTTTTTTCTCTTTCTGTTGCCGGTATCCGGAATCATCCCCACCAATGCCATCTATCTGGAACACTGGCTCTATCTGCCGTTTACCGGGGTGGCTATTGCGCTGGCTGCTTTATCCGACAAGGTGTTTCTGAAAAACAAAACCCTTACAATGGCTGTTGTTTTGCTTATGCTTACAGGGTATACCGCCAAATCGATGGTACGCAACAGCCAATGGGCCGATGCCGTAACCTTTTATAAGAACGAGATCCGGAACAATAAAAACTCGGCCCGTATGTACAATAATCTGGCAATGGTGTACAGCGTGAAAGGCAATTACAACGGCGCTATTCAGAATTATCTGAAAGCCATAAGCCTGTACGATGTGTATCCGCAAACGCATCATAATCTGGCTCAGGCATACCTGAAAACCAATCAGATTCCCAATGCCATTGTGGAGGAGTACCGTGCCCTGCACATGCAGCCCGGTTTTATTTACAGCCTTAACGGGTTGTATTCTATATATTCTACCATGCATGATGAGGAACGCACAGCCCGCTTCGCAACCTTTATTCAGATGGTTCAGAACGGACAGGAGCCCGAATGGAAAGCCATCGAAGAAACGATGAAACAAACAACGCCGGCCCCATGATCATTCAGCTCAACCACCACAGGAAATGGTTTCCTGACACGGCTCTGGCCGATGAGGACGGGTTGCTGGCCTTTGGCGGGGACCTGGAATGCGACCGTCTTACCGAGGCCTACTCCCGGGGCATTTTCCCCTGGTTCAGTGATGATACCCCCATTCTTTGGTATGCACCTCCCGAACGGTTTGTATTGTTTCCGGATGAGTTGTATGTGAGTAAAAGCATGGAACAGGTAATGCGCAGCGGAAAATTCGAGATCCGGGTTGACACGGCCTTCCCGCAGGTGATAAAAGCCTGCGCCACAATAACCCGGCCGGGACAGGATGGCACCTGGATCACCGAAGACATGCTCTCGGCATATATTCAAATGCATGAAGCCGGCTATGCAC
>JBGAVF010000108.1:0-9032 GCA_044228315.1 Bacteroidia bacterium
GAATAAAATCGTACGCACCTTTACGGGTGGCGTCAACGGCGGTTTCCACGGTACCGTGCCCGGTGAGCATGATCACGGGTGTATCGGGGTTCAGGTCGTGCAGTTTCTGTAGTACTTCAATGCCATCCATCTTAGGCATCTTTATATCACACAGCACCACATCGAAGTCACCTACATTGGTAAACGTTTGGATGGCCGAGGCCCCGTCTTCCGCCTCAATGGCTTCATAGCCTTCAAATTCAAGGATCTCTTTGAGTGTGTTGCGGATGGCTTTTTCATCATCAACAATTAGTACTTTTGGCATAGTCGTTCTCTGGTTATTGGTTACCCTTCTTTAATCCTAAAAAAATGCAAATCCATAAGCCGGGTTCTGTAATGTTTCCCAAACACGTTGGATAACAATGCTATCATTTATCTGGGGCACACATCGCTGTGTGGCTCCATCAGCCTACCCTTCGCCGTGAATGCATCCGTAGAATGCACTACCCGGACGGGAACCCGATTCCGGCGATATATTTGGCCTTTCAACGCATGAGGTTTACCATAAACCGTGTTGCCACGACTTATCGTGAGCTTTTACCTCACGTTTTCACCTTTTCCCTGCCGAAGCGGGGTAGTTTGTTTTCTGTGGCACTGTCTGTAACCCTGACGTTCCCGTCAGGGTCCCTACCTGTTAGGTAGCATGCTTCCCTGTGTTGCCCGGACTTTCCTCTCCATGTTTCCATGAAGCGATAGCGGGATTTGCGATGTAAAAGTATAAAAAAAACATAAGTATTTCAACTAAAATAGACAGTCGGGAGTGTTCGTGAATAAATTACTGTACAGCATTGTATAATGAACATGTAGCTTTGTTGGAATTCAAATAATACATTCCGCATGAACAAGGTGACATTCTTTCTTTTTCTGGCCGTTGTAGCCGCCTCGTGTATAAACCCGCGCAAATACGAAGACCTGAATACCAACTATACAAAAACAAGGGGCAACCTCCGCGATTGCCGCGACAGCACCCGTTTTCTGGTGGAAGAAAACCGCAACCTGAAGGTGAAAACGGAAGACATGGAGAAGCGTATCACCCACCTTGAGGCGGATTCTACGGAAACCATGACCATGTATACCAAGCAGAAAAAGCTATACGACGACCTGAACGCGCTGTACGAGCAATTGATGCAGAAGAAGGACACCGAAAATGAAAAACACCTTAAGAACCTGAAAGCGCTGGAGTCGAGCCTGCTCGAGCGCGAACGGAAATTACGTCAGCAGGAATCGGAGATGAACCGGCAGGACTCGGCCAACAAGGCCCTGGTGGCCAGCCTGGAACAAAAGCAAAGCCAGCTCGATAAAAAACAGCAAGAGCTGGAAAGCAATATTCAGCGGGTGAAGGAACTGGAGATGCGCATGGCCCAGAAAGACAGCCTTACCAATGCGCTAAAGAAATCCATCATGGATGCACTCACCGGCTTTAACGACAACGACCTCACCGTTTCGGTAAAAGACGGGAAAGTATATGTGAGCCTGGCCGAGCAGTTGCTTTTTGCATCGGGCAGCACGGTGGTTGACGGCAAAGGCAAGCAGGCTTTGCTGCAGCTCTCGAAGGCGTTGCAGTCGAAGAACGATATCAATATCATGGTGGAAGGACATACCGACGATGTGCCGATGAATGGTAAAACCATTAAGGACAACTGGGACCTGAGTGTGTTACGTGCCACCTCCATCGTTCGTATTCTTACCGAAGAAGGCAGTATCGACCCTACCCGGGTGATCGCCAGCGGACGCAGTCAGTATTTCCCGGTGGATGCGGCAAAGACAGCCGGAGCGCGCAAAAAGAACCGCCGTACCGAAATTATCCTTTCGCCGAAACTGGATGAATTGTATAAGCTACTGAATCAGAAATAATTTGCTTTATTTTTTCAATTGCTCCATCTTGGTGCTGAAGGTGTAGCCGAGCAGATCGGCACGCTGGTTGGCTTCGTTGGCTTTGGCACCGGTGAAATGGGTGTTCACGGTATCATGAAAAAGGGTGAGCCAACGGGCAAAGTGCTCCTTGCCGATATCGAGGTGCACATGTTTCTCAAATACGTTACCGGTAAATCCTTCGGTATCGAGCAATATAAAACTCCAGAACTGAATCATGCGGGGCATGTGGGTGTCCCAGTTCACATGTGCGAAATGCGGCGCGAGGAGGGCATCCTCCATTACCTTGCCGTAAAAGGTACGCACCATAAATTCGATGTCGTCGCGGGTTTCAATGGGTTTGGGTTGCATGGTCTTGGTTTGGTGAATGGGTAAATAGTAAATTGTGAATAATTTATAATGATGAATGTACGAAGTACCAAATACCACCTACTATCTACCATCTACAATTTATCAGCATTACATCTCAATTGTGGTGCCGATGACCGGAAGCAGCAGGTGCATGCCGGCGGCTACTGCTTTTCGGAATGTTTCTTCGTGGTTGATCTTTATGGGTGCGAAACTGTCGTAATGCACGCCCACTATCGTAGTGCAATCGAGCAAAGAGGCTGCGATAATGGCATCATCAATATTCATGGTGAAATGATCGCCGATGGGCAATACCGCGAAACTGAGTTTGGCCCAATAGGCTGGTATCAGTTTCATATCGAGGGTAAGGGCGGTGTCGCCTGAATAGTAGAACTGCTTGCCTGCGGCACTCACCACAAAGCCCATGGGGTTGCCTCCGTAGCTGCCGTCGGGAAGGGCGCTGCTGTGAATGGCCGTGACGCATTTCATATGGAATCCGTTCCCCTGAAAATTCCCGCCAATGTTCATGCCCTGCGTTTTGGCATATCCTTGTGCATTGATCCAGGTGCACACTTCGAAGTTGGAGATGATGGTGGCATCGTTGGCGCGGGCAATTGCAATGGCGTCGGCAATATGATCGGCATGCCCGTGCGAGAGGAGAATGTATTGGGCCTTGATACCGGATATGTCGATATGTTTGGCCAGCGGGTTGCCTGTTATAAACGGGTCGAAGAGGAGTTCTACCGTGTCGGTTTTTATGCCGAAGCAGGCATGTCCGTAATATGTTAATTCCATCATGATACTATCCTGTTTGATTATACGCCGGTAAGTTCTCCCAGTCGCTCCACCGCCATGGTTTGCTCGTCGATGAATGGCCGAATACGTACCCGTTCAAGGGTATTGACCAGGTCCGGATGAAAAGTGGTTTGCACCTTAATATAATTCGATGTGAAGCCGTGCATCACGCCGTGGTCGAAGTCGGCTTCCCACAGCACCTCCTGTTCGGAGTCGATGAAGGGGGCATAAAATTTCTTTTTCTTTTCGGTACTCAGGTCGCGCAGGCGTGTGTTGCGTTCAAAACGGAGACGGTCGGGCACGCGTCCCGTCAGTTCGGCAGCGAGGGTACCGGGCCGTTCGCTGTAGGTAAACACATGCAGGTACGACACGTCCATGCTTTCAATGAACCGGTAGGTTTCCATGAAGTCCTCCTCCGTTTCGCCAGGAAAACCTACGATCACATCCACTCCGATGCAGCAGTGGGGCATCAGGGACTTTATTTTTTCAACGCGGTCGCTGTATACCTTTCGCAGGTAACGTCGGCGCATCAGCTTCAGTATTTTATCACTGCCGCTTTGCAGGGGGATATGGAAATGGGGCACAAACTTATCCGAAGCGGCTACGAATTCTATGATCTCATCCGACAGCAGATTCGGCTCAATGGAAGAGATGCGGAAACGCTGAATGCCTTCTACTTTATCCAGTTCGCGGATGAGTCCCAGAAACGACTCGTTATGCTGTATGCCAAAGTCGCCGGTATTCACTCCGGTGAGTACGATCTCTTTCACGCCGTTGGCGGCAATTTCACGGGCCTGTGCTACGATATCGGTGATGGATGGGCTGCGGCTTTTGCCCCGGGCCATGGGGATGGTGCAGTAGGTGCAAATATAATCGCAGCCGTCCTGCACCTTCAGGAAGGTGCGGGTGCGGTCGCCCATGCTGTAGGATGGCACGAAGTCGTTCACATCGTTGATATCGCAGTTATACACGGCGCTTTTTTGTTTACCGCTCAGCTTTTGCAGGTGTTCCCCCAGCTGAAACTTCTCACCGGCACCAAGAACAATATCCACGCCGGGGATCTCGGCAATTTCCTGGGGTTTAAGTTGGGCATAGCAACCCACTACGGCGATGAGGGCGTTGGGGTTATAACTGAGGGCCTCTTTCACCACCCGTTTGCATTTGCGGTCGGCGTGGTCGGTTACGGAGCAGGTGTTGATCACATACACATCGGCCCCTTCTTCAAAGGTTCCTTTACGGAAACCGGAGTTCTGGAGGGATCGTTGCAGGGCCGATGATTCAGAAAAATTCAGTTTACAACCCAGGGTATAAAAAGCAACACTTTTGCTCATAGCCTGCAAAGATACGGCAGAGCCGGTAAATGGTAAATGGTAAATGGTAAATGGTAGATGGTAGATGGTAGGTGGTAGATGGTAAAAGCTGGTGAATGGTGAATGGTAAAAAGTAAATGGAAGGTTCGGGGCGGGACGGGGCCCGCCTATGACGGTCCCTAGAGGCAGTGAAGAGTATAGTAAAGCGAAAATTCAGAAGGATGCACTGCGTCCTTTGCGTACTTTGCGCCCTCTGCGTGAAATTTAATTGTATTAAATACGGTTCATTCTCCATTCCCCTTAACCTTAGTCTTAGCCTTAACCTTGGCCTCAACCTTTTATTTCCCAAATCTACCCCCATGGTTTTAACCGAGGAATACACCGAAACCCAGTCCCGGAGGGACGGCATATCGGTAGATCATCGTCTTACCCGGGATTTGAACCCCGTCAGGGGTGGTATATCGGTTAAGGTAAGATCTTTTTATAACGGATGTGAATACTTCGGAACGAAACCCGGTTCCAGGGCCCCTATGCCCCGTTCAATTTGCAGTGTGTCGTATTCGGATGACCCTGTACCCTGCCCGGATGACCTAGCGAAACAATCGCACAACAAAGCGCCCCGTTCGGAGCTTTTAATGCCTCGTTCGGATGACACGCATGCCCATTCGGATGACGCTCATACTCGTTCGGATGACGCTGATGCTCGTTCGGATGATGCTAATGCCCATTCGGATGACGCTCATGCTCGTTCGGATATCGCGATGCCTCGTTCGCATGACGCTCATGCCCGTTCGGATATCGCGATGACTCGTTCGGATAACGCTGATGCTCGTTCGGATGATGCTGATGCCCGTTCGGATGACGCTGATGCCCGTTCGGATGATGTTGATGATCGTTCGGATGATGTTGATGATCGTTCGGATGACGCTGATGCCCGTTCGGATATCACGATGACTCGTTCGGAAAACAATTTTTCTCGTTCGCATATCACTGCGACCCGTTCGCAAAACAATTCCCCCCATTCGCATATCACTGCGACCCGTTCGGATAAAATTTCGACACGTTAGCAAAACAATTCTTCATTTTTAATTTTTCATTCTTCATTCCCCTTGACCTCAACCTCGACCTCGATCTCAACCTTAACCTTAACCTTCACCTTTCCTAAACTCTAAACCCTACACTTCTAAACTTCTAAACTTTTTTATTTCCTTTGAACAGGGCATTGCTTTTAGGTTATACCTGCAGTGCCATGAAAGGCATTTTAATGAACCGGTATCATCAAGATCATTTATATGAAAACTAAATATCTCATCCGAATACTCATTACCTCCCTCCTCTTTTCAGCAATACTTTTCCTCAGTGCCGGGAAGGTGAACTACCTTCAGGGCTGGATCTTTCTGGTCACCACCCTGATCACCTCCCTGATGAACTTCTTGACCATCCGGAATGATGCAGCTCTTATGAATGAACGTTCAAAAGTGGGGGAAGGGGCAAAATCGTGGGACAAGACCCTGCTCGGACTCTCGGCTGTTGTGTATCTGGCCAATATTATTATTGCCGGACTGGATTCGGGACGTTATCAATGGTCGCCCAATTTCCACTGGTCAGTTTACGCCACCGGTGCAATCCTGAGCATAGCCGGAAACACCCTGTTCCTTGCAGCCCGAAAAGAGAACCGATTCTTTTCAAGTGTGGTACGGATTCAGGCAGACCGTGAACACACGGTATGTGATACCGGCGTGTATCGCACGGTTCGACATCCGGGATATTCCGGCATGACGATTTCATTGGTTGCCGTACCCCTGCTTTTAGGGTCGGTTTGGAGTATAATTCCCACCGCCATTGCCATCCTCTTATTGTTTATCAGAACCTATTTGGAAGATGAGACCTTAAAAAAAGAGCTTCCGGGATATGCCGATTACGCACAAAAAACAAAACAACGGCTTATACCCATAGTGTGGTAGCTTTTAATGCCTGCGGAAATCAACCGATGCTGATGTAAGTTTAGAAGTTGAGAGTTTAGATGTTTAGGAGAAGGTAAAGAATGGATCGTAATACAAATGATCTTAGTATTTTACAGCTGGGTTTGTTTCATGAATGCTGATACCCGTTTGGCAAATGAAAAACAAACGGTATGTTTGTAATAAATGCAATAAAATGGCGTAAAGTCAGCCAATTGGGTAGGATTGGCGCAAATTAATTGCGGGTATAAACAAGTTAGCACTCACCCTAAAAGACAACTACAGTGAACAAATTAACGAACAGACATAGAAAGGAAAATGCCACCGCACAAATGGCACATTTTTTCCAAACGCACAATACTAATTCAGGAGTTTAACTATGGCAGAATTTAATCGTAGACCAGAAACAAACAACCTATTTGAAGGAACATCTGACGAAGTTATTGAAGTCGTTTTGAAAGTTAAAGACGACTTCAATGACCGTTATAATCGTAATCCTGAAAACAAACTAAGAGCAGAGCAACTAAGAGAACTTCTCTTAAACGAAAACAGAATATGCTACTTTCAAAAGCAGAAAGCTGACGACAAAAACAATCTTTCACGACATAAAATAATTATACCTATTGGTAATGAAAGGGCTATAGAAACTATTGTAGGTTTATCAATGGCAAAAATTGATACATTTACGGAATTGTATTCTTATTTTATTTACAAGATAAAATAAGTAAGTTTTTTCAACGAACCAACCAAAAACACAACACAACGGAATTGTATTTTCCGTTTTACAGACGTTGACCAAAAAGACGGCACAAGTGCAAATAACTTTAAAGAACTATACAAAACCGTTGAAGCAAGTGAAATCCCCCTTGTAGACATCAACAAGGATAAAGACAGACAAATTTGGGAAAAGTATGTTGTAGCTTTAAAGAAATTGGTAAAACAAAAGGAGCAGGTTTGGAAAATCCAAAATATTAAAATGCCCTATGCCGAAACAAGACAAGGAGAAACGGAAAGAGCAAATTACATTGACATTTTCATCAATGAAACAGAATTACGAGAACAACTTGAAAATGACATTTTAGACCTTTTCAATGAAAACGAATTAGAGGATTACGGAGTAAGCGAAAACAAAGCAGTTATTGAATTTAAAAGTTACAGAGAATTAGGTCAGGAAGAATTGAATCAACTCAAAGAACTGGGTGATGAATTATTTTACGAACTTTCTATCAATTCACCCTTTCATACAATTTCAGGTAAAATTGAGTTTAAGTATTCCGACAATGTTTCAAAAGAAGATATTTATTCGGAAATACAAGACAAACTACAGAATGAATATGAACTTAAAGCATCAATTAGCAACAATGGATACATTGACCTAAACGAAAACGACATTCCACATCTACAAAAAATCGTTTCAGACCATTATTCTCATATACTTTCTATTCACAAAGACAACGTAGTTCATTTGAAAGTAGATTTCAGTACAGGAAACGAATTATCTCAACTGTCTCAAAAAATCAAACAAGAATTAAACAGCCTTGGGCATACAAATTCTAACGTTTCTATCTCAAAAGACAAGAAAAATGTAGTTATTGAAATCTCAGCACCTTTGTTTGAACAGTCAGGCATTATTTCTGTGTTTACTCAAAAAGGATTGCCAGCCTCAAAATTATCAATTTCAGATACTAAAATTGAAAAGTCAATTCTTAGATTTTCAGCTAATCAACGGATAAGCCCAAAAAGCATTGCGGATTTTGAGTTTGTGGACGGAATTTACCAAATAACAAACCCAACAAAAGAGCAAATTCAAAATTCTCAATTAACACTTGAAAAAGAATTTAAGGGCATACGATTTCGTAGAATGCCAAATCTTTACTATCTAAAAAGTAACGATAAGGTAAATCCCGAAACACTTCGCAATTTTAAAACGAAAACTGATTTACAGGGAAAAACAGAGTTTGTTTTAGCAAGTTCTACACTCAAAGTTTCAGCAGATAGTAAAACGGACTACGATAATCAGTTGAAACGAATAACGGATTTAGTTCCGACTGCAACTATAGAGAAAAAGGAATTTAATCCAACTTATCAAATTTTGTTCAGCACTGATGTTGAATCGAAACGACAAAGCATCATTAATAAAATTCAAAACGAAATCAGAAAGGAGATTGGCAAATTAGTTGATTTTGATACAGTTAAAAACCACACTAGAATATTATTTTCATATCAATTCAAAACTGACGATGAAAGAGAAAAATTCAAACAAGCAGTTAACACCGCCTGTTCAGAACATCGTCAATTTTTGAATTACTCATTTGAAAATCTTTTAGGTAAAACAACCTATGAACTATTCAAAAACGAAACGCTTGAACTTGAAAAGGAAAAAGAAGTAAGACGAAATATAAGTCAAGCATCGTTTGTATATCTAACAAAAGAACAAAGAGAACAATTAAAGCAAATAGAACAAGAAGGGAATATAGTTGACTTCAAGGGTGGAATACAAATAGGCAAGCTTGTTAAAAAGGAAAAAAATAAATTAAAATTCAAAATAACTGATTCTTTTGACGAAATCATAAACGGCAAATTAGAAGACCGTATTGAATTAAGCGAATTACAGAAAGGATTTATCAAGCCTATTTTCCCTGGTGAGTTAGTAAACTTAGATAGAATGATCAGGGCTATGGAAAAAGTTACTAATCCGGGGGGGAGG
>JBGAVF010000109.1:0-8897 GCA_044228315.1 Bacteroidia bacterium
GGAAACATTAATTCCGGACCCTCTTAATGGTGTGATGCCAAAACATCCACAGCCTGAATTCCTTTCAGGTGCACTTCTATATGACGGTCATGGGCCTTGCTTTTGAACTCACTGATGATTTCAAGAATGTCATAATCAATAAAATTCGACTCCGAACCGTCTATTTCCAGAATGCTGTATTCCGGCACCTGATCGAGGGCCTTGCGGAATTTCACCTTATTCAGAAAGGTCACATTGGTATTCAGTTTAATTTGTTGCACCTCTGTTTCATGCATTCGTGTTTTGGTGATCCGATACTCAGCTTTGAAATTATTCTGAATGATGAAGTACACCGAAAGCAGCAGACCAATACTCACGCCCATAAGCAGGTCGGTACTTAAAATCACTACTATGGTGAGAATAAACGGCATAAATTGCTTCCACCCCAAACGATACATCTCTTTGTATAACGAAGGCCTTGTAAGGTTATACCCTGTAACCAGTAGTATGGCTGCCAGCGCGGCATACGGAATCATGCTCAGGAGGAACGGCACCAGCATCACAGCCATCAGCAAAAACACACCGTGTGTAAAAGCCGCCATGCGCGAACGGGCACCGGCATTGGCATTGGCCGCGCCTCGCACTACCACAGAGGTCACCGGAATTGCCCCCAGCATGCCACAGGCTATATTACCAACGCCCTGCGCAATGAGTTCCCGGTTCACCGGAGTGATACGATTATGCGGGTCGAGTTTGTCGACGGCTTCAATGCAAAGCAGGGTTTCGAGGGTCGCCAGCAAACCAATGATCACCCCATCGGTCCAGAGCCTTGTTGAGGAAAAAAGCAGTGAAAGATCAGGCAATGCAATATCCTTAAATATATTGTCGGGAATATTTACAAGTTGTGTTTTTTTTAGCGTGTAACCGGATGATGCATAGCTAAAAATGATATTGGTAATTACCGCCATGATCACGACCAGCAACGGGGCCGGGATAATTTTGAGCCGGGCCGCGAAGGGCTGCTGTAATGCTATAAGCACCAGCAAAGAAACTGCGGTGATGAGCAGGGCACCCCGGGTAATATGTAAATTGAAGTTTGAAAAATTCCCAAGAAAATGATCGGCCGAAAGCAAGGTGGGAAAACCACTGGTCCAGAAATCAGGTTGATCGTAGCCAATTGCCAGGGGTATTTGTTTTGAGATCAGTATGATTCCGATAGCCGCCAGCATGCCTTTAATAACTGCCGATGGAAAGTAATTGGCAATACTGCCAAGTTTCAACACCCCAAGAACGACCTGAAACAAACCGGCAATGATCACAGTAAGCAGGAAAATCCGGTAGTCGCCATATGAGGCAATGGAAGCAGCAACAACGGTACTTAAACCTGCTGCGGGTCCGGAAACGCTGAGCGCCGATTTACTAATAAGCGGAATTATGATACCACCGATAATACCGGCTAACAGGCCTGCATACAACGGAGCCCCTGAAGCGAGGGAGATACCCAGACACAAAGGTAGTGCAACCAGAAACACCGACAATCCGGCCGGCATATCGTGTTTCAGCCAAAGTATCCGGTATATATTAATTTTCCGCCTCACTAATACATCTTCATAAAAGTAGTTTCAGGGAACCTGTGTTATGCACTGGGTGACGGAGAGAATTCATTCATGAACTCCATGGCCTTGTTCACCATGGCTTCCGACCCCACAAAGATGGGTGTTCGCTGATGCAGAGATCCGGGAACTTTTTCCAGTAAACGCACATGTCCGTCGGTGGCTTTGCCCCCGGCTTGTTCTGCCAGAAAGCTCATCGGGTTGCACTCATACAACATACGTAATTTCCCGTTCGGGTCTTTTTCCGTACGCGGATAAATAAAGATGCCTCCCTTCTTCAGGTTTCGGTGAAAGTCGGCCACCATGCTGCCGATATACCGCGAGCTATACGGCCGGTTGGTAGCCTTATCGTTCTCCTGACAGTATTTCAGGTATTTCTTCACCCCTTCCGGAAACTTAATATAGTTCCCTTCGTTCAGTGAATATATTTTCCCGTCTTTGGGAGTGGTAACGTTCACATCCGAAACGTAAAACTTATCGAGGTGCGGATCGAGGGTAAACATGTTAACCCCGTTGCCGGTGGTCATCACCAGAATGGTTGATGAGCCGTAAATGATATATCCCGCCGCAAGCTGGTTGGTGCCGGGCTGCAGACAGTCATCGAGGGAGGTGAGTCCTTCGGTGCTTTTCCGCTTGTAAATAGAGAAAATGGTTCCGATTGAAACGTTTACATCAATATTACTGCTGCCATCGATCGGGTCCATGGCCACAATGTATTCGGCACTCTCGTACGGGGTATAAGTAATATCTTCCGTTTCTTCACTGATAATGGCGGCGCAATGGGTACATTTTCTGAGGGAGTTGATGAACTCATCGTTAGCGAACACATCGAGTTTCTTCTGTTCTTCCCCTTGCACGTTGGTCGCTTCCGCATCGCCTAGGATATTTTCCAGCCCGGCAATATTGATTTTGCGGCTCACCAGCTTGGCCGGGGAAATAATATATTGTATGATGTTATAAAGCGGCATGGATATGCTGCTTTCTATAAGAAATCGGTTGAGGGTGCGCATGGTCATATATTGATTGAATTAATGGTATACTACTATTGCTTTTATCGCGAATTTTGGGGCGAAATTATATTGCTGTTCCGTATTCTCTCATGATATCCATCACCGTATCGAATATCTCTTCGGTATTTGGTTTACTGAAATAATCGCCGTCGGTGCCATAAGCCGGACGATGTGGCTTGGCGCTGAGTGTAACCGGGGCAGCATCGAGAAAGCGGAAGGCTCCCTGCACTTCCAGGGCCTGTTGCATCATATAAGCGGTGCAACCACCCGGCACATCTTCATCCACAAACAGCACCTTATTGGTTTTTTTAATGCTCTCGCAAATAACATGTGTTGTGTCGAAAGGCAACAGGGTTTGCACGTCGATGAGTTCGCAATGAATATTCTCTTCTTCCAGCATGGCCATGGCTTCCTGTACCACCCGCAGGGTACTGCCATAACTTACTATGGTGATATCAGATCCGGTTTGCAATACTTCGGCCACACCCAGAGGTACCGTATAGGTGCCCATGTTACTTGGCATTTTTTCTTTTATGCGGTAGCCGTTCAGGCATTCCACCAGCAACGCCGGTTCATCGCTTTGCAGCAAGGTATTATACATGCCTGCCGCCTGGGTCATATTACGTGGAACGCATACATGCATGCCGCGTATTGAATGGAGGATCATTCCCATGGGTGAACCGCTGTGCCAGATACCCTCCAGCCGGTGTCCGCGGGTACGAATGATGAGTGGCGCTTTTTGTCCGCCCCGGGTTCTCCATTGCAGGGTGGCAATATCATCACTCATGATCTGGATGGCATAGAGCAGGTAGTCGAGGTATTGTATCTCAACGATGGGGCGCAGTCCGCGCAGGGCCGCTCCATATCCCTGACCGACAATGGTATTTTCACGAATGCCGGTATCGCCTACCCGCAATTCACCGTGCTTTTCCTGCAAACCGGCAAATCCCTGATTCACATCGCCGATCTTTCCTACATCTTCCCCTATGGCAAAAACCAGGGGATTGTGTGCAAGATGATAGTCGAAGCAGGCCTGCATGATCTGGTAACCGTCGAGCATGCGTGCATCCTCATCGTAGGTTGGTTTTACTTCCGGTATGTTCAGGGCCCTTTGCTTCGACTGGCTATGCAGGTATGAGCCGTAACGTTCGGTGTTGTCGTTGTAGAACTTCTTTTTGAAGGCCGACAGCATGGCATTTTTGGGAGCCAGACGCTGGGCTTTCCCGATGGCGGTACCGATATCTTTGCGCTGGGGTTCGGCAATACGAAGCAATTCAGCTGTGATGGGTTCAAACGCTTTCGCATCCATAGCCTGTAACAGCTGACACAGTTCCTGCGCTTCCTGTTTTATAGGCAACAGGTAGGCTTCGAAGGCTGATTTTTTGCTTTGAAGCACATCGGCCTTGGCTTTTGTCTCCAGCTCTTCCAGTTGCGCCTCGGTGGCCAGGTTACTTTCCAGTATCCATTCACGCATGCGCTTCAGACAATCGTTTTCCTGTTCCCATTGCAGGCGTTCCTTACTCTTATACCGTTCGTGCGAACCACTGGTACTGTGTCCCTGAGGTTGTGTGAGTTCCTGCACATGTATCAGTTGGGGCACATGCTCACGACGGGCCGTTTCGGCAGCCTTTGCATATACATTGCATAATTCAGCGTAATCCCATCCGTTCACCACATGAATGTCGTATCCTTCACCCCGGGCATCACGCTGAAATCCTTTCAGTATCTCTGAAATATTTTGTTTGGTGGTTTGGTATTTGGCGGGTACCGAAATTCCGTAATCATCGTCCCACACACTCACTACCAGGGGCACCTGTAATACGCCGGCGGCATTGATGGCTTCAAAGAACACCCCTTCACTGGTGCTGGCATTCCCTATATTCACGAAAGTTACTTCGTCACCTTTTCTGCTAAACTGTGTAAACGGATGCAGCTGCGTATTGTTGCGGTATAATTTGGAAGCAAAGGCCATACCCAGGGCACGCGACATTTGTCCGGCCGTAGGGGATATATCGGATGAGGAATGTTTTTCATCGGTAAGTACTTTCCAGGTTCCGTCCTCGTTCAGAAAACGCGTACCGAAATGCCCGTTCATGCTGCGTCCGGCGCTGGCCGGTTCGGCTTCCACGTCGGTATGTGCATAGAGCTGGGCAAAAAACTTCGATACATCACTCAGGCCGGTGGCAAACATAAACGTCTGATCCCGGTAATATCCGGCACGCAGGTCACCGTTTTTAAAAGCTTTTGCCTGGGCAAGCTGTGCTACTTCCTTGCCGTCACCAAAAATTCCGAATTTGGCCTTTCCGGTAAGTACTTCCTTACGGCCAAGCAACGAAGCCTGACGGCTTTCAAAAGCGGTGCGGTAATCCTGTAAAACCGTTTGAATAAATTCCTCGAAAGTGCTGTTGGATGCTTCTTCACTGCGCTGCATAAAAACAATACGTATTTAGGGACAAAAGTAGTAAAAAACGCCGGATGAAAAACACGTAAATTACAGGGTCAGACGACTGTTTCAAAGCCCTCCTGCCCGGCTGTTACAGGCGGGTAAACAAGCCCTTGACTGCCCGTTAATAAAACAAGAAAGGCAACACCGGAGTGCTGCCTTTCGCTATAGTATGAGATGACTGTATTAATCGCAACGGGTCGGGCAGAAAGCATCTGCACTGCTGCCGGTGCGAACAAACAACTGGTTGGTGCCGGCAGCCCCTGTAACCGGATCAAATGTACCACCCACAAAAAAAATGCTGGTTTTTGACTGGTTCCGGTCGGTGGAAAATTTGAATTTCACCTCAGTGCCAGCACCCAGTGAATTGATAATGGCAATCAGGTATTCTTTACCAATAGTACCTCCCCAGGTAACCGAATCCTTGGCATTTTGAGGATGTGCTTGCTGATAAGCCGAGGTTTCATTGTTGTATTGCACCGAAGTTTGAATTAGACCGCGATTCTCGTTACTTGCCGGCATGGTGGTTAGTCCGCATACCGTGTTACCGGTTGGGGTTGCCCCCATTACAGCAGCGGATACCGGGGTACCGGAGCCTGTCATGTATTTCTGGAAAATGATGGTACCGATAATACCTAAGAGTAAGCCGGCAATAATGCCGGTAAAACCGAAACCTGATTTAGATGAACTGGATGGTGTGTTTGACATAATTGAGAATTGTTAATGGGTCGGAAATTTTATAGAATTAATGAATTTGAATTATGGGCATAATACTAACTGTTTGACAAAAGACGGTCAGGTATCTTCAGTTGCGGTAAGCAGAACTAAAATACCTGTTGTCTTTTTAATGTACGTCACAAACGATCGGGCAATATGCATCTCTGGAATTCCCGGTGCGGAAATAATACCAGCTTGTAGTAGCGGCCCCGGTAACAGGATCGGTACCTCCACCCTGAAAATACAGGCATGTATAACCGGTGGTAGCATCGGTGGCAAATTTGTACATAAGTGCATCGCGTGTCCCCAGCGAGTTTATCAATGCAATCATATATTGCTTACCAATGACCCCACCCCAGGTAACCTGATGATCGGTTGATTCCGGATTGGCAGCCTGATAAGCTGCTGTTTCCCGGTCATATTCGCTCTGATTGGAAACGAGCCCATACACTTCACTGCTTTTTGGCAATTCTTTTAACCCGCATATTGTGCTTTCAACCGGCGCAGGTGCCGGAGCAAACATCATTTTGTAGGTTGTGAATCCACACACAAACCCAATAAAAAGAGCCAAGATAGCAATACCCCATGGGTATCGTATAATAAAAGGTGATTTAATGCCAGATTTTGTCATATTAGTGTTGTTTAAGTGAGAACAAAATTAGACTAAATATGATTCCGGCAAAATAATTTTCAATCATATAAAATAATTTATCAGGCATTTTAGCACCTAAAGTACTCGATTCTGTACACCGGATTAAAAAATATGATGATTCCTAGTATATTTACATCGCGTTAACTGCATTCCTGCAAAACTTGAACATTCTGAAGAAAATCTCCTTTTTAATCATTCTGCTGGTGTTCCCGGTGTTGCTTTTTTCTCAGCAAAAGAGCAAGATGGAACTCGACAGTCTCCGTAGGGTATTAAATGAGGTGAAGCATGATAGCGATAAGTTAAAAACACTTTTATCCATCGACTGGGTATTGTGGGATGTAGATACCGATGTTACCACCCGGTTCGATGTATTACTTCAGGCACTTGCTCTTGCTGAAAAAACGGGAAATACCGTGGCACAGATCACCACCTACAACCGTATTGGATTGCTTTATACCAACTATATCAATTATTCCAAAGCGTATGAGAATTTTTTAAATGCACTTAAATTAACCGACCGACAGAAATACCCGAAACAAACCTCATATACATATATGAACCTGGGTATATTCCAGTACTATCAGAAAAACTATGAAGAAGCCATAAACTTCTACAAACAATCATTGGAGATACGACGTGCATCGGAAGATAAAAAGACGATAGCAACCACCTTGTACCTCATTGGCCTGACATATATCAAAACCGACAGTTTTAGAAGTGCCCTTCCCTACCTCAAAGAAAGTGTAACGCTGAATGAGGAGATCAATTCATCAAAATCAATTGGTGAAGCGTATGAAGCGTTGGGCAAACTGTATATAAAACTCCAGCGTTATGATTCTGCCGAATATTTTCTAATTCGCTCACTGAACAACTTTAAAGAACAAGACAATACCGCCGCAATAATCCTAACGCAGGCCGATCTGGCCAGACTTTATATTGAGAAAAAAGACTTTAACAGGGCCCTTTTCTATGCCCGGGAAACGTTCAATTTCAAATCGAGCAACAACTACCTGCGCCAGGAGCTTATGGAAACACCCTGTATTCTCTCCGAGATCTATGCTGCAACGAATAAAATGGACAGCGCGTATTTTTACCTGAAAAGCTATCTGGAATTTGTTGATTCGGCGGAGGCCAGCAACTCCAAGAAGGAAATTCTGAATATTGAAGCCAACTTTAAACTGAATCAGAAACAAAACGAAATAGACCTCCTGAATAAGGATAAAAAAATAGAACGTACAAAAAGCAACGCATTTATTGTTGGCTTCGGTCTTATGGCCATTATTGCCATGATACTTTTTACGAATGTGCGTCAGAAAAAACGTTCGAACGAACAACTGGCTTTGAAGAATTCTATCATTTCCACAGAGAAGGAACGTTCAGAGAAACTGCTGTTGAATATTTTGCCGTCGGAAGTGGCGGAAGAACTGAAAGAGAAAGGGCAGGCTGAAGCCCATCTGTTTGAGAATGTAACCGTAATGTTTACTGATTTTGTAAACTTTACCAAGATCTCGGAAGAGCTTTCACCTACTGAACTGGTGAAGGAGATCCATTACTGTTTCAGCAAATTCGATGAGATCACCGGACGGCATGGTATGGAAAAAATAAAAACTATTGGGGATGCTTATCTGGCTGTAAGTGGCTTACCTACCCTCGATCCGCAACATGCTATAAAAGCCGTAAACGCGGCCATTGAAATACGTGATTTTATCGCCTCCTATCATAATGAACGCATCAATAAACACCTGCCCCCATTTGCCATTCGTATTGGCCTGAACAGTGGCCCTGTGGTAGCCGGAATTGTGGGTGTTAAAAAATTCGCTTACGATATCTGGGGCGATACCGTGAACACGGCTGCCCGTATGGAGCAGAACGGGGAACCCGGACGCATCAATATCAGCGGCAACACGTTTGAGCTGATCAAAGAAACCTATACCTGCGAACACAGAGGTAAGATCCCCGCCAAGAACAAAGGACAGATCGATATGTATTTTGTGAACTGAATGCAGCGCTTCCCGTATAATTTAACACATGAAAGGAGCTTTAGATAAGGTAAATCAACGTATCTTTGTGGATGTATAACTCACCTTTATGAAAACGCTCTTCAGTCTGGTTTTTTTGCTGATATGTATGGTGGCTGCCCGCGCGCAGAATACGAATTCCACCGACCCGCCGTCTGACTCCGGACAGGTGCGTGTAATACAACTCTCCGGTGTGATCAAGTCGATCGACAGCATTCCGCTACCC
Organism: Bacteroidia bacterium; assembly: GCA_044228315.1. Classification (GTDB taxonomy): domain Bacteria; phylum Bacteroidota; class Bacteroidia; order UKL13-3; family UKL13-3; genus CAINMV01. The sequence goes on from JBGAVF010000109.1 coordinate 8,659, forward strand.
TATGCCGTTCTTCAAATATCAGGCACCAAATACGGCACCAGCGCCAATTTGTATGGTTATTTCAATATGCCTGTGAAAGAAGGCGACCTCATTATCATTTCTTTCGTAGGATTCAGGCCGGCCGGTTTTCGCGTTCCGAAAAACAATCCGGATAATAAACTCACCATTACGGAATATCTGCAACCGGATACACAATATCTGAACGAAGTGGTGATCAATCCCTGGCCTTCTTCCGCTGA
>JBGAVF010000110.1:0-8864 GCA_044228315.1 Bacteroidia bacterium
GAAAGCGATCAGAACACATTGGTGTTTCCAAAGACACCGGGAGTCGTTATCAATGCCGTGAACGTAAAGCCGGGCGATGTGGTTTCGGCCGGACAAATTATGTGTACCGTTGATAACACCACGCTGGTGCAACAACTGGAGGCGCTCAAAACCCAGTATACCCTTGCCAACACAGCCTATGAACGCCAGCGTAATCTGTGGGAAAAACAGATAGGCAGCGAACTTCAGTATCTGAATGCCAAAACACAAAAAGAAGCCGCCGAGAAAAACATCGCCGCCCTGCAGGCACAGCTGTCCAATACCAATGTAGTGGCTCCGTTTACCGGAACGGTTGATGCCGTAAACTATAAAGTGGGTGATAACAGTGCCAGCGCTACCGGCGGGGTACGTGTCATCAACATAAGCCGTTTAAAACTTACATCGAAACTGGCCGATTCATACATCAACAAAGTAAAAACCGGCAATAAAGTAATTATTGTATTCCCCGACCTTGGAAACAAAGAAGTGGAGGCACGTGTTACATTCACCGGCTCCAGCATCAACTCACTCACACGCACCTTCGATATTCAGGTGTTGCTCGATAATCCGCACGGCGAATACAAACCCAACATGCAGGCCCGTATAAAAGTGAACGATATTACCCTGCCGAAAGTGATTGTGGTGAACGAAAATATTGTGATGAATTCGGAAGGTGAGAAATCAATTCTTGTGCTGGTTCATGAAGGAGAGTACAGCATTGCCAAAAAAGTAAAAGTAGTGACCGGCGAATCGTACGGTGGACTGGTGGTGATTAAAGAAGGGCTGAAAGAAGGTGATGAGATCATTACCAACGGGTACGCCAACATCAACGACGGAGAAAAAATTAAACTGTAAAACAAACCTTATTCATTATGGTCTGCTGCTACCGCTTTGCCTTACGGTGCAACGGGGCACAGGCCTAACACAATACAGTATTCATGAAAAAAGAATTCAAACCCACCACGTGGTCGATTAAAAACCCTACGGCCATTTATATATTGACTATTATTGTGTCGATCGTAGGGGTGTTCACCTATATCGGGCTACCGAAAGAGCGTTTCCCCGATGTGGTGATGCCCACCATTTTTGTGCAAACCATTTATCCCGGTGTTTCGCCAACCGATATTGAAAACTCGGTAACGCGTCCGCTCGAGAAGCAGTTGAAATCCATCAGCGGGGTGAAAAAGGTAACCAGTAACTCCATCGAAAGTTTCTCGGTGGTGACCGTGGAGTTCAATGCCAACGTAAAAATTGAGAATGCCAAGCAAAAGGTGCGCGATGCTCTCGATAAAGCCAAGAACGATATCCCGGCCGATGCCCAGAAGAACCAGAGTATTGGTGAATTCGACATCAGCGAATTGCCGATCATGAACGTGAACCTGAGCGGTGAATACGATGCCCTCAGGTTAAAAGCCTTTGCCAAAATGCTGAAAGATAAGGTGGAAGGCAACACGGAGATCAAACGTTGCGACATCATCGGTGCCCTCGACCGTGAAGTGAAAGTGAATGTGGACCTGAACAAGATGCTGGCCAACAACCTCACCTTCGACGATATCGAAAACCAGTTCCGTTACAACAACGTCAACATCAGCGGGGGTGAAATTCAGGTAGGTAATATACGCCGTACCCTGCGGGTTACCGGCGAGTTCAAAACGGTGAACGAGATCCGTAACATGATCGTGCGCAATCCGTTCGGTGGCTCGGCTTACCTGTACGATATTGCCGATGTTACCGACGATACCAAGGACCGTGAATCGTACGCACGCCTCGACGACAAGCCGGTAGTAACGGTGAACGTGATAAAACGTTCGGGCGAAAACCTGATCTATGCCGCCGAAAAAATCAAAGCCACCATCGATGAATTTAAGGCTCAGGGAAAATATCCGGAAGGGCTGAAAGTAACCATCACCGGTGACCTCAGCAAGCAAACCCAAACCCAGCTGAACGACCTCATCAACACGGTGATCCTGGGATTCCTTTTTGTAACCATTGTACTCATGTTTTTCATGGGTGTGGAAAACGCTTTCTATGTGGGACTTTCGGTGCCACTCAGTTCCTTGCTGGCATTTATTTTCATGCCATCCCTCGGATTCTCACTCAACCTCATCGTATTGTTCTCCTTCCTGCTCGCTTTGGGTATTGTGGTGGACGATGCCATTGTGGTGATCGAAAACACGCACCGGATTTTCAACAAAGACAAACGGATATCCGTTTTTGAAGCAGCGAAAGAAGCCGCCGGCGAAGTATTTATTCCGGTACTTACCGGTACCCTTACCAACGTGGCGCCCTTCATTCCCTTACTCTTCTGGCCGGGCATTCCCGGGAAGTTCTTCTACTTCCTGCCGGTAACCCTTATCATCACCCTGTTTGCATCCCTGGTAGTGGCATTCATCATCAACCCGGTGTTTGCCGTTTCGTTCATGAAACGCGATGATGAATACAAGAACCAGAGTTTTGCCCGCTATAAAACCACCATCCGAAACCTCCTCATTGGCGGTGTGGTGATACACCTTATTGGCTTTGCAGCCCATTCAACGGCCTGGCACGGATTCGGTAACTTTGTGCTGTTCTGTATCGTGATCCTGTTGCTGGTGCATTTTGCCCTCAATCCAATGATCCATGCATTTCAGGATAAGCTGTTGCCAAAATTACAGGGCGGATACCGGTGGCTGGTTTCAGGTGCCATACGTGGACGCCGTTCCCGTTGGGTATTCATCAGTGCCATCGTATTCTTTTTCCTGAGCATCTTTATTTTCATCGCATCCAAACCCACCGTTGATTTCTTCCCGAAAGGAGATCCCAACTTTGTGTATGTGTATTGCGAGTTGCCTCAGGGTACCGAGGTGCAGTATACCGACAGCATCACGAAAATTATTGAAGCCCGCGTTAAAAATGTGATCCTTAAAGATACGGATATTGTAGAATCGGTAATTGCCAATGTGGCCATTGGCGCCGGCGATCCGCGTAACCCCGATCGTACGGCCCAGTCGCACAAGAGCAAGGTGACCGTGGCATTCAAAGAATTTGAACACCGACATGGTAAAAGCACCGGACCTATTCTGAAAGAGATCCGCAGCAGTATTAAGGATATTGCCGGTACCTCTATTTCGGTGGAACAGGAGCAGAACGGTCCGCCTACCGGACGCGATATTCAGGTGGAGATCAGTGGTGATAACTTCGACTCTCTCATCGTATTATCCGATCGGGTAAAAGACCTTATTCTGAGTTCCGGTATCCAGGGTATCGACCAGTTGAAATCGGATCTGGTACTGAACAAGCCGGAACTGAAAGTGACCGTGGATGTAGAGAAAGCACAACGCGAAGGCATCTCCATCGGACAGGTGGGAGGCGCCCTGTTTGCTGCCCTGAACGGAAACCGTAACCCATCCAAATTCCGCGACGGGGAAGATGAGATCCCGATCGTGGCCCGCCTGCAGGAGCGTTTCCGTGCGAAACCTGAAGACCTGCTGAACCTGGGCATCACCTACCGTGATATGGCATCGGGCGGTCAGTTAAAAACCGTTCCTGTGTCGGCCATTGCTACTGTGGAGCCGGTTAAAACCTTCAACGGTATAAACCGCAAGCAACAACGCCGCGTAGTAACATTATACAGTGCCGTGGTGAAAGGATATAATGCCAACAGCATCAACCAGTCTATTTCACGCCTCATCGACGATGTGGACCTGCCGGAAGGCTATGAGATCAAGCAGGGCGGTGCTCAGGAAGACCAGAAAGAGACCAGTAACTTCCTGTTGAAGGCATTTGGCGCTTCCATAGCGCTGATGTTCCTGGTGATCGTGATCCAGTTCAACTCATCCACCAAGCCGTTCATCATATTCTCCACCATTGTGTTCAGCTTATCGGGCGTGTTCCTTGGCTATGCGGTAACACGTCAGCCGTTCGTAATTGCTATGTCTGGTGTGGGTATTCTGGCCCTTGCCGGTATTGTGGTGAAAAACGGTATCATCCTCATCGAGTTTATTGATGAGCTGAAAGCCCGGGGCTTGCGAACGCGGGAAGCCATTATTGAAGGGGGAGCCACCCGTATGACCCCGGTATTGCTCACCGCTTCGGCTGCCATTCTGGGTTTGATCCCGCTGGCCGTGGGAGTGAACATCGACTTTGGCGGGTTGTTCTCATCCCTCAGACCAAACTTCTACCTCGGTGGTGAAAGTGTGGTATTCTGGGGACCGCTGGCCTGGACCATCATTTATGGTTTGATTATTGCTACCTTCTTAACGCTGATCGTGGCGCCAAGTATGTACCTCATACGGTACCGCATGAAGCTGAAGCAACTGCGCCGTCGTTTTCATAAAAAACTGGCAAAAGAGCAGCAGGCGCTCAACGCATAAAAACAGGTAATTGCTCATGAAAGAAAAGGCCCCGGAAGTTCCGGGGCTTTTCTGTTTTCGGGGTTTCTGAACATGCGGTAACCGGGTATCGGGATTACAGGCTTTTTATTACCTTTGCGCACCTTTAAAAAATCACTAAAAGATCTATTTTTATTCAATATGGCAACTACACAGGATGTATCCAACGGCATGTTTCTGAAATACAATGGCGAACTGGTACAAATCTTCGAATGGCAACACCGCACACCCGGCAATCTCCGCGCATTTTATCAGGCCCGTATGCGCAATATCAAAAACGGTAAAATTGTTGAAAACCGCTTTCGCAGCGGGGAGGAAGTAGATATTGTACGCGTGGAATACAAAACCATGCAGTACCTCTACAAAGACGGGGAGAGCCTGGTATGTATGGACCGCGACACCTTTGATCAGGTGTATGTACCGGCCGAATATTTTGGCGAGAACCTCGACTTCATGAAAGAAGAAATGGAAGTTACCGTAACGTTTTTCGAGGACCAGCCCATTATGGCGGCCCCTCCCACGTTTGTGGAGCTGATGGTAACCTATGCTGAACCGGCCGTGAAAGGCGATACCAGCACCAATGCACTGAAAGATGTAACCCTGGAAACAGGAGCCCATATTATGGTGCCGATGTTCGTTAATCAGGACGAAAAAATAAAGATCGACACCCGCACCCGCAGCTATGTGGAGCGTGTGAAATAATTTTTCAGAATCCAATCACTAACCCAAATCAACTTCATCCCATGACCTATTCACAAATTCAGGAATTACTGGGGGCCAAAGCCGACACCCTCCTGAACCACAAAAGCACAACCATTGATAAAGGTTTGCTGCACCTGCCCGGCCCGAATTTCATCAGCGATGTAATGGCCGACAGCAACCGTAATATTCCAACCCTGCGCAGCCTGCAGACCTTATACAACCACGGCCGTCTGGCTGGTACCGGGTACCTCAGCATCCTGCCCGTGGATCAGGGTATTGAGCACAGCGGAGCAGCCTCATTTGCTAAAAACCCGATCTATTTCGACGGGGAGAATATTGTGAAACTGGCCATTGAAGGCGGTTGCAACGCAGTAGCATCTACCTACGGTGTGCTGGGTTCAGTAGCCCGCAAATACGCACACAAAATTCCTTTCATCGTTAAGATCAATCATAACGAAATACTTACCTACCCCAACAAGTTCGACCAGATCATGTATGGCACCATTAAGGATGCCTGGAACATGGGCGCTGTAGCGGTAGGTGCCACCATTTATTTTGGCTCACCGGAAGCGGCACGCCAGATCGTGGAAGTGGCCAAAGCCTTTGAATACGCACACGAGCTGGGTATGGCCACCGTATTGTGGTGCTACCTGCGCAACGGCGCCTTCAAAAAAGACGGCGTAGATTACCACGTAAGTGCCGACCTTACCGGACAAGCCAACCACCTGGGTGTTACCATTCAGGCTGACATCATCAAGCAAAAGCTTCCTGAAAACAACGGCGGATACAAAGCCATGAATGCCGGCGGCGGCAGCTACGGAAAAACCGATGAGCGTGTGTATACCACGCTTACCAGCGAAAACCCGATCGACCTGTGCCGTTACCAGGTAGCCAATTGCTATATGGGCCGTGCCGGACTCATCAACAGCGGAGGGGAGAGCAAAGGAGCCGGTGATGCTGCCGATGCCGTGACCACAGCGGTGATCAACAAACGGGCCGGAGGTACCGGTTTGATCATGGGCCGCAAGGCATTCCAGAAACCGATGAACGAAGGCATTCAGTTGCTGAATGCAGTGCAGGATGTTTATTTAACCAAAGAAGTAACCATCGCCTAAATACATTCCGCTTACGCAATAAAAAAAGCCTCTGCATGTGCAGGGGCTTTTTTGTTATTGAATACACTTAAAATTCGCACTACTCGTTCTTAGGCGGTGGTGGGTTTTGTGGTGGCTTGTTGTTGGTGTTCTGTGGCGGTCTCGGATTATTATGAGGCGGACGCGGATTGTTGGGCCGGTTGTTCGGATTCTGGGGCGGACGCTGGTTGGCGTTCGGGTTATTTACCGGCGGCTTCTGCGGTGGTTTGTTGTTGGGGTTTTGTGGCGGGCGCTGGTTCGGATTCTGAGGCGGACGCTGGTTGGCATTCGGGTTGTTCTGAGGCGGACGCTGGCTCGGCGGGTTGTTGCGCTTGTCGCGGTTTTGTGCTCCCGTGTTGGTGTTTTGTGGTCCACCCGGGCGACGCTGCGGGTTGCGGTTCTGTCCTTTGTGTTGGGGCCGTTTTTTCTGGCTGAAACGTTCCAGATCATCATCCAGCTCAATATTCGTCATATCCGCGTTTTCTTCCACGCGTTTTTCTATAACTACCTCCTTGGTGGCAAATCCTTCCGGTGCTTCCGGCTTCACACCCTGGGCATTCAGGGCCATCACCTCCTTCACATTCTCCAGCGTGAATTTGATCCAGGCCGGACTAACAATATCATCCTGGCTTCGGGCTTCGGCCACAAACCACATGAGGCGTTTTAAAATATCGGTCTTTACCCAGCGCAGCGTAGCGGTTTGAAAACGCAAACGAATGCGTTCGTTCGGCGTATCCGGAAATTCATTGAGGGCTTCCTGGTAGGTGTCGAGTTCAAAGTTGAGGCAGCATTTCATCTTCCCGCATTGTCCCGAAAGTTTCAGTGGGTTGATGGAAAGATTCTGGTAACGGGCGGCATTCACACTCACCAGTTTAAAATCGGTAAGCCAGGTGCTGCAGCACAGTTCACGTCCGCAGCTGCCAATGGCGCCCAGCCGTGAAGCTTCCTGCCGGTACCCGATCTGCCGCATTTCAATACGCACCCGAAACTCATCGGCATAGGCTTTGATGAGAGCACGGAAGTCAACCCGTTCTTCGGCGGTGTAAAAAAACACCGATTTGGAGTTGTCGCCCTGAAACTCGATATCGCTGAGTTTCATCTTCAGGCCCATTTGCAGTGCCAGGGTGCGGGCCCGCTGAAGTACAGGCACTTCACGGTTTTTCGCCTCCTCGTATTTCTTCATATCGGCCTCGTTGGCCTTGCGAAAGATCTTCTTTACATCCTCACTGTCTTCTTTTATGAAATACTTTTTCAGTTGCAGGCGCACCAGTTCCCCCGTGAGGGATACCATGCCCACATCGTGTCCGCCGGTGCCGGTTTCCACCACCACGTAATCGCCTATGATGAGGTCGATATTGTTCACGTTGCGGTAAAAATGTTTCCGGCTTCCCTTAAAGCGCACTTCAATAATGTTAAAGGGCTTGTGTCCGGTTGGCATCTGCATATTGCCGAGCCAGTCGTACACATTCAGTTTATTGCACCCCGAGGTGCCACAGGTGCTGCAACCTGTAAATTTCTTTTTTTCTGTTACTGCTGCTTCCATGTACACAATACAAATTATAGTAGATGATGCTTTTCGGGCATCAGGAGGCTTTAAATAGCTGCTCTACCTGCAAAGATAGGTTTAATAATGTTATTTTGGGATTGGCATTCCGTTCAATGTGAAAGATGGCATCGTTGAACCCGGTGGCAAACCCTTCAATATTTTTAACGGTCACAAAACGGCTGAACTTTGTAATAAATTCCTTGTCGGCGGTGTTGGCGATCACCTGCTCATACACCCCGTGATGATGTAGTATACAGGCACGGAACACATACAGACCATACCCCAGCAGGTTCTTTTGCTGCAGGCGTCCCATGCCGGCGATCTCTTCGATCTTTTCGATCATGGTACCCATCTGATGCTTTACGCAGGCCAGCATCCAGTCGCGGAACACCTCATGCAGGTTATTATCCGATTCGCCCATCAGGTGAATGGCAGCGTTGAAGTTGCCGTCGGCCACACGGGCCAGGGCGGAAGCTTTGGTTTCGTCCAGCCCGAATTTCTGCATCAGTCCCTGCATCACATCGGCTTCGGTGAGGGGCATGAGTTGCACCCGCTGGGTGCGGCTTTGTATGGTACCGATGATCTTTTCAATATCCTCGGCCACAAAAAGCAATAAGGTGTTCTCCGGCGGTTCTTCGATCAGCTTCAGCAGAATATTGCCCTCGCCCGCCAGGTATTCCGGCATCCACATAATTAAAACCTTGTACGGCCCTTCGAACATCTTTAAGGTAAGCTTGCGGATGATATCGCGTGCTTCATCGGCAGCAATATTTCCCTGCTTGTTCTCAGCGGCAATGCATTCGATCCACTGGTGTACATTCAGAAACGGGTTATCGGTAAACGCCTTCCTCCATTCTTCCAGATACGCGGTGCTGAGTTTTTCTCTTCCCGATACCGGATAACAAAAGTGCAGGTCGGCATGAATGAGTTTGTTGTATTTGTTGCAGTTGGCACACACCCCGCAACTGTCGGTATCGCCGGGGTTTTCGCAGTTGATGTATTGCGCATAGGCCAGGGCCAGAGGTAAGGCTCCTGAGCCTTCGGGGCCGCAAAAAAGTTGTGCATGACTCACACGGCTGTTTTTCACACCCTGTA
>JBGAVF010000111.1:0-9997 GCA_044228315.1 Bacteroidia bacterium
TCCGTCGGCGAGTGTGTTTTTGCGGTAAGCTTCCAGAAAGGATTTGTGCTGTGCATCGGGGGTCTCCAGGTACCGGTCGGAATATGCGTTGCACAGGCTGTCGTTGTCGGTGGTTTTCTTGGAAAAGAGGATGTATGAAAGCAGGCTTTCGGTTACATTTTTCTTCCGGGCGAGGGTGTTGAAATACTGAAAGGCTTCGGTGTAATTCTCAAATTCATACACGGTGTCGGCAAGGTAAGCCGCCTGAATCGTGGCATACCGTATTGTATCCCGTACAATGTAATGCAGGTAATGCAATCCCCCTTCCCGGTGCTTGAAAATATTCTCATACTGATCGGCCAGGAATCCTTTTTTACGCATTTCGCGGTTCATGAACATGTGGCGCCGTATGGATTCCTGCAGCAGGTAAAGGTTGCCCATGTTTCCGGTATCGAGCAGGTAGTTTACAAATGTGCGTTCAATGGCATCCCCGTAGTTGAATTCTTCCATGTCGATGGCGATGCTTTCGTTGTTCGCATCTTTCTTCAGCTTACGAAAGGTGGTTTCATCGATCAGATATTGCGTCTGCGGAATGGCAGGGAAGGTGGCGATCATGCGTTCCAGCTGCTCAATACGCACTGGTTCCGGTTTTTGGCTTGGTTTTTACCGGCTCCTCATCTTCTTCGTCATCATCTTCCATCTTCTGCGCCTTCTTAATGATCTCATCCTTCTTTTTAAAATCCATGAAGGTGTAAAAATTATTGAAGCCGTAACGCACGTCATATCCGGCTTTCAGGGCCAGCAGTATGCCTATACTGTCGGCCATCAGTTCCTGACTCCGGCTGTATTCTGCGTTTTCAATTTCCTTGTCGAGGTAGTCGTCGTAATTATGACTTTTACGTTTCGCTTTGAGTTCTTTTTTATAACCGGTGATGATATGCCGGTTGCTGTAATGGGCAAATTCATGTCCCAGGATCAGGGCCAGTGCGGCTTCGTTCTCAATATCGGCCAGCGCACCTACATTGAAGAAGATGGTGCCATCGTGCATGGTGATGGCGTTGTAGTTCGAAGTGCGGCGCAGGTATACATGAAGATTGGTGTCGTTACGGTATTCATCCGGAAGCAGATTATGCAATACTTTGTTCAGGTATTCCTCATAGTTCTCCCAGTTGAAATACACATCCCCGTCGAGAAACAGGCTGCGTTTTACATAAGCCTGACGTTGTGCAAATTCTACCAGTTCTGTGGAAGTGAATGTAGGATCGCCCGAGGCAATGATACGCGCCGACTGGTAGGCTGCATTCTGCACATACTTCTGAGGCACCTCCTGCGGGAACTGGTACAATGAAAGATTATTCTGGGCATTTCCCCAATAAAAGGCAATCAGAAACAAAAGGCAAAAGAAAATATTACGCTGTATCATGCACGCAGAGTTATGCCGGGAATATGGGGGATTATAGGAAGCAAATAAACACTATCAATGGCAGAATTTTCCTAAAAATTTTCAGACTTTCTTTACGAAGAGCATCATACCGTTCTCGCGGTATACCACAATGGAAGAATGAGCATCGATATAACCGCTTTCGCTGATGGCATTATAAATGACGCCTTCCACCTCCACCTTCCCCTGGGGTTTGAGGTCGGTGATGGCCACTCCGTTTTTTTGCAACACCTGAACTCCGCGCACAATGCCTCTTTCCACCTTTGACTCAGCAAGTGTATGGGTGTTGGCAATTTTGGTAAGGAAGTTATTGCTTTCCATAAAGCGGCTCGCCACCAGGGCAAGCACTATGAATACCACAAAGGAGATACTCACCGTGGCCAATGCACGATTCAGCGCCTCGTTGCCTACATCGTCGAAGTTGAAGAGGTTGTTCTTTATTACAGCCAGCACCAGCGAGGCTATGAGCATGACAATGCCCGATATGCCCGTGACCCCGAATCCAGGGACGACAAATATTTCAAGCAGCAAAAGGAGCAGTCCGGTAAGGAAAAGGATAATTTCCCAGTTGGATGCCAGCCCGTCGAGGTAATTGGGGGCGAAGTAAAGCAAGGCGGCAACTATGGATACGCCAATAGGGAAGAAGGCGCCGGGATGCTGGAATTCGAAGTAGATACCTCCCAGTATCAGCAGAATGAGCAGGCCACTCATGAACGGGGCCTGCAACCAGCCCAGAAAGGCGTCGAGGGTGGTGGGTTCAAAAACGAGCAGTTCGGCTCCGGTGAGTCCGGTACGGGCCAGCACCTCATCCACCGTGTTTACAATGGCTTCGCAATAGCCATAGGTTACGGCCTCTTCGGAGGTGAATGTTATTACCTGCCCTTTCTTGTTTATGGAGTCCACTACTATATTTCCATCCACCATGGCCTCGGCAATTTCCGGCCGGCGGTGGTTGCGGGTAGCGGTGCTGCGCATTATGCCCCGCATATAGCTTTGGTATTTATCGGGCAACAACTCTCCGCTCTGGTTCACCACCGAAGCGGCGCCGATGGTTGAGCCGGGATGCATGTAAATGCTGTCGCAGGCCAGACTGATCAGGGCACCGGCACTGGCAGCATTTTTATTGATGAAAACATATACCGGCATCGGGGCATCCAGTATGGCGGAACGTATGGAATCGGCATTGTCGAGCAGGCCGCCGTAGGTATTGAGTTCAATGATCACTGCATCGGCATGCTGGCTTTTGGCACGCTCCAGAGCCTTATGGGTGAAACGCCATGACTTGGGCGATATCTCATCCATCAACTTAAAATACAACACTTTCTTTTGAGCCTGTGCTATTATTGAAAACAGCAACAGTGCACTTACCAACCAATGTTTTTTCATAGATAGGGCAAAGTTACGGAATATGATGATGGGAGGATAAAATCCAGAATTCTAACCTATAAAAGTATGCTTAGTTCATCGGGAGGAAGCACCTTCACTTCACTTTTTTGAAAATCCTTCGTGTTGCGGGTAACAATGCAATCTATGTTTTCAATCGTTAATGCGCATGCAATTTGTATTGAATCTTCAAAATCGCGATGGTGGGAACGCAATGCCTGTTTTATTATTTGAATATCTACAGATACAACCGTAACGAAATCAAGTAAATTATTTAATACTTCACGTAAACGCTTTTCGTCAAGGTACTTCTTAAGCAAATAGTGTGTAGTAGCTATTGAATGTGACGATGTATAAAGATTTATTTTATTTCCCTCCGCTTTATTGAAAATTTCAATAGCATATTTACTGAATGGTTTTCTGTCGGCAATTAAATCAACAAGTATGTTTGTGTCGAGAAAAATATTTTTCATAAGTGCTTTTTTTCTACGTACGCACGTAGTTCTTTCTTCTCATCAAAGTTTTTTGGAAGTCTTACAGCCCCGACAATCTTTTTTAATTTAGGGGATATTTTTTCATCCCTGCTATCCTCGGTGATAGATTCCAGATAATTCTCAATGAGTTTGGATAAACTTCTCCCGGTTTTTTTAGCATATACTTTAGCCCGGAGAATTACAGACTTGTCAACGGTCAAAGTAAGCTTGGTATTCATAATACGTGTATTTTACACAAAGGTACGTGTAGCAAAAGAATTTTCCAAATTAAACGTGAGGCTACTGGTATCAATGAATTCAATTCTTGAATGTATTTTCTAAAGGAACGATGTCATTTCCCCTTCAAAGCGGCATGGATATAAGAATACAAATGTCTCTTATTTCTTTTCCTGCGTATTCTCCATCGGCTCCCACAGTTCAATTTTATTCCCTTCGTTATCCATGATATGTATGAACTTTCCGAAATCAAAGGTTTCAATGGCATCTACAGCTGTACCCGTTCGCTTTTAGTTTTTCTACCAGGGCTTCAATATGCTGTACCCGGTAGTTGATCATGAATTCTTTTTGGGAAGGGGCAAAATGGGCACTGTCTTTTTTAAACGGACACCATTGCAAGGTGTTGATCTCATCGGGGTTATGCAGATCTCGCGAATCAAAACTGGATGCCCCCCAGGCATTGATGTCGAGACCAAGGTTTTTCACATACCAGTCTTTTGTCCCGGCAGGATTGTCGGTATAAAAGAAAATACCTCCGATGCCGGTTACTTTCGGGATGTTCTTATCGGATTCAGGTGTGCCGGTGGTTTCATTTAATGGGGTTTCCATGGGTGTGTGTATGTGGTTTAATTTTGGATTCCGTTCATTCGTTGAAAGCTGTTTCTTAATTCTTCCGGGCTCGCTTTTGACATGGTTTCGCTGAAGCCGAATGTGAGTTCAGTTTTGCCGGCTTTCAGCTGTTCAAAAACTGCCGTTACAAAATCGCTTACCGGAGGTGCATGTTCATGCAATCCTTTACCGCCCAGATCGGTATTGAGGGCAGGCGGGATCATTTCGATCACTTCTATGTTTTTGGGTTTTACCAGTTCGCGGAGGGATGCCGTGAAGGAATGGAAAAAGGCTTTGGTGGCTGAATACACCGGGACCTTGATCAACGGGACAAAAGATAGACCCGACGTAACATTGATGATCGTGCGTAATGCCGGGAGCGTGATAAATAGGGAACTGAGATGAAGCGGAGCCATTATATTGATGGCGATCTCTTCTTCTGCCCGTTGGTAAAAATCCGGATCGTGAATACCCATCCACTGCTGAATGCCGGCATTATTTACGAGAACATTTACGTCCGGATGATGGGCAGTAACCCAGGCAAAGAGCCGGGTTCGTTCTTCGGGCTTCGAAATATCACAGGGAATAGTGATGAGGGAAGGGAACTTCTCTTTCGCCTCCTGCAGGGCCGATTCCCGTCGTCCGCAAATAATGACGGTATTGTTTTCATGTATAAAACGTTCGGTAAGGGCCAGGCCGATGCCGGAGGCTCCTCCGGTAATCAGTATTTTATTATGGGATAGGTTCATATATGGATAGTACGCAATGTAAATAGTAAAGCTATTGCTAACTTTAGAGCAATGATAAGCAATCTTTCAGAATGTTATTGTAACGTGGGGTGCTAAACTGCGCTTCACAGCCTGCGACTATTCATTGCACTTTTCCCGGCCGTATTTGTCGTGGCAGGTTATATAGCCGGTTACTGTAAATGTGGCCATGTCAATGGTGTCAACAACCCGGTTTCCTTCAATATCGTAGTTAAGTTTGTGGTCAAGAAAATAGGCCCAATTCCTGTCGCTGGAAAGTCCTCCGCTACCCGGGTATATCTTCACATGGCTATAATCATCCGATGGGACTTTGTAATTTTTGTAATAATAATACAAGCCGTCTGTGACCCAGCATTCACTCTCTCCTTTGCCGGAAATAAATGCAAAACCGGCCGGATTCGCCATGTGCAAAGGGAGGTTGGTGTAGAAATAATCATACCCGTCGGTTGAATAATAATCATTCACCACACGAAACGATGGGCCGTGTGAATTCTGTATCGTGTCGTTACCGTACCAGCCATAATTTTTATCCCTGGCATAAAAATCACCCAGGGCTTCAAAGGTGAGGGCATCTGCACCGGCAATTTTCCTGCCTTCATAAAATACCGATTGGGCGTCTTTGGCATACGCATCGAAAGTGAATATTGTAAATGTTTTTGGATCTGCATCCAGCTTTGTCTTCTGCTGACCGCTTCCTTCGTTCCAATATTCATAATACACGGCATCACCTGAATTCCTGTACCCCGAAGAACAACTTAAAAAGCTACTCACACCTAGTGCAATTAAAAAAATCTTGAACGGTTTCATGATGAGTCTTTTCCTGAATCTGTGCGTAATACCCGGGAAGGAGCAGCAGGGTTTATTATTTCACCCGTTTGTAATTTAATGTATTGCCGCGGCCCATATACGATAAAGATAAGGTTTCCTTGTCAACGCCAATGATATACCAGCACAGGTTCGATTTCGGACAGGATATGTATTTGTCTTTTTCCGGTGTACTGCCGTTTTCTTTATCCATTGCATTCTCACACTTGTCGGAGAGCACAAAGGCTCTTCATCCATTTGCTTCATACCACCGGCGATTTCTTTTCTTATATTTCCTTCAAACACAAGGTAATTTGTTTTATCATCGGTATGCTGCCATTTTCCCCTGCAGAAGGGTAAAAGGTTTCGGAAACGGGTTTATCCTGCAAAGCAACACTCGATGGCTCGGTGTTGGACTCCACCTGTGGCAGGCTATCCTGTTTTACGTTGGCTTCCTGTTGTTCGGTATGCTTTGATTGATTCGGATTGTTGCTGCATCCGAAAAGGAAACAGGCCATAAAAAAAAGAAGTGTCTTTACGTTAGTTGACGTCATACTATGGATATTATGGAATGGTTATTAGTTTTTTCTTCGGTCATAAGTTGCAGGGCCCGTGTTGTTTCCTCGGGGCCACCTGTTACCGAACCCGGCAACAGGATCAGGCGTTTTTTCATCTTACCGTTTTCATTTTCAAAATGTACCACAAAACGCGAGCGGGTTACTCCGGGAATGGCTTTTATAAATTCTACGGTGCGGATTTTTTATTTCGCTCGATCACCGGGGTGGCTGAATAGTGTATACTTTTTTGCAATGCCATACAACAGGTAAATCCCGATAAGGCCAAGCACGAAAGGTTCAGCAACATTTCCTTTCCGATAAAGCCGTATAAGCGAAATAAAAAAGGGCCAGGCTGATGCCTCCGTACAAAAGAAGTATTCTCGCGATGTTGTTACCCACGGTTACGTTGGCCATATTCAGCGGTACCATCGCGCGTCAACACAATTTGTCGGGAGTATATGGCAAAAGCCGGTTTGGTTTTGAAGGTTTTTTCGGGTGGCATGCTTAGGTCTTGTCGGTCTGTTTCATCGGGTACGGTCTATTCCCATATATAAAAATCAAATCCGTGTCCGTGGTGTAGTACCGGTTCTTCAAACACGCTTTTATTTATATCGTTAAAGGCAAACGAAGGTTTGTATTCCTTGCCGGGTGGGTAGGTGCCACCGTCAACCCGTTCAAAATGTTGTCCGCTGCCTAAATGCACCACGGTAAGTGTTTTGTTCCCTATCTCGAAACGCCGTATGGAATTGATGTACAGGTAGCCTTTGAACGACATGGCAGTCAGGGGATTGTTATCATCATACCCGCCATAATAGCTCAGTATATTGGAAGCAATGGAGGTGGAGTCGAACAATACCTTCACATCATAGCTTTTACTCCGTAGCTTTACCCGAATCGTATTCTGAATGCTGTCGTAAAGGAGCGCTGTGGTGCCGCATTGCTCCTGATAGTCGCAAAAGGTAATGGAAACCGGACGGGCGGCCACGAAGCCGGGATATAGTTTCGCCCGTTGCATTCCTTTTAAAAAGGAGCATTGTACAATGCTGTCGTACAGTTTTTGTTTGAAAAGTTTGATCGTGTCGAGTGTTTCCGAAAATACTTCTTTGTAGTCGGCATCATATATTTTGAAATAGCTGATACCTCTCCAGGCGGGACGGAACTCATCAATCACTTTATTGCTGTCTCTGAATTCGGTACGGTATAAATGGGTTTCTACCACACATAAGCCGGTACTGATTCGCCCGAGTGGAAACAACCGGTGCTGAGACGCCGATAAGCAAGCCATTGCGTGGTTTACTGAAAGCAGGCACAGGATAATACCAAGCCATTTCAGCATACGGATGTTCTTTGTACGGGATACAGATTGCACCGTGCAAATTACTCAATTATTTCTCACCGTAAATTACGTATGCACCGGAATCAACCCGTATGTCACCATCGGGATATTGCTTATGCAAAGCTTTAAATACGTCTTCTTTTATTTTATCTTTCATTATCTCATCGGCTTTACTGAGACCGGACACCACAGGTGCGGCTATTTCTGTGAGCATATTCCAGAAATTGTCGGCAGTGTGGCTGTTCAGTTTACTTTGAATTTCAGTTTGTACAATGTTTCTTAATCCGGCCTGTTCAAACAAACCGGTAATGAACCCATCACCGGCACAGCGGAATATTCCGGGAGTACCGGGTGAAGGAGCCGGCAACCCCAGGTTTCTGTTTATGGCATCCATGGTAACAGTAACCCAAAAATTTTTTTCCGGCCCGCTCCATACCGAAGTAGCAATTCTGCCACTGGGCTTCAGTACACGCACCAATTCATTGGCAGCTAAATGCATATCAGGAAAAAACATAAAACCGAAACGACAACTTATAGCATCAAAGGTGTTGTCGGCAAAAGGAAGTTCGCATACATCACAAATCCGGGTTTCAATATTCTGCAGCCCCTTTTGTGTTGCATTTTCTTTAGCAATGAGAAGCATGTCTTCAGCCAGATCGGTAAGTATTACTTTCCCATTTGGATTGAGGGCGGCAATACTAAGTCCGGGTTCGCCGGTGCCGGAGGCAACATCCAGTATCATGTCACTTTTTTCCGGATGAATCATTCTTATGATCTCATCACCCATTGGTTTTAACCACTCCATAGTAAGGTCATCCCATTTTTTCCAGCCGGATGAAAATGTGTTCCAGGTTTCTTTTTGTTGTTCTCGGATCTTGGTAAGGTCGTTTTTCATGGGTTGCTTAAAATTAAAATGTTCGGTTTAAGGGAGTGTTTTACTTAATGTCCTTAGTTTTATTACTGTGTTAGTTTTGTTACTGTGTTTTTTAACTGTCAGACTGGAGACTGAAATAGTGCGGATCGCCTTTTGTGCTGCAGAGTTTGAATTTAGTTCATTTACATGGGCATGTTATCGTTCGGGTCAAAATCCACCATCCATTCAATGCCGTATTTATCTCTGAACATTGCAAAGCAGGACCCCGAAATGGTTTCTTCCAATGGCACTTCAACGTGTCCGCCGGTTGAAAGTCCTGTAAACAATTTTTCCGCTTCTTCTTTGCTTTCCGTGTGGATGTAGATTTTACTTCTGTTTTCGTTTTCATTGGTACGGCCCATGCTTTCCGGAACATCGTTACCCATCAGCATGCTTTTCCCGACGGGTAAAGCTATATGCATTATTTTATGGGCTTCATGTTCTGGTATTGGGAATTCCGGACCGGATATCTCTTTGAAGCGGATGATTTTAGAGAATGCGCCACCAAAAACTGACTTATAAAATGTAAATGCTTCTTCGGCGTTTCCGTTGAAGTTAATATGCGGATTGATCTGAGCCATGTTTTTTTTGCTATAATACTTAATTTATTGGATTTTGAAATTAAATGGTATTGAATAAAGGAAGGGTTCGTTCTGTATTTATCCGGGAGCGGAGTCAAAGTGACTTTCCAAATTTATTAAATATTGGCTACTGCATGTTATAAAGTGCTTAACTATGAGATTTCATTTAGGGCATTAGGCCATTATGTCATTTGTATGAAAGAATGATGGCAATTGGCCCGTAAGAAACAACGTATATATACATGGATTAAGTCATAGATTCATATTTAAAATGTGATTTTGCAGAGGTGAATGGGAAACCGGTGACTATCACATTATTGCCGGCTACTGATCGTTGCATTGTTATGCGGATATTATAATCCCATGATTTGGGTCATCAGTTAAAATCTCGAAGGCAGCTCGGTTCCTGGTTTCTAAAATCTCAACCCTGCCGGTGGCTCTATCCTTGAAATGCAGCGTACACTTTGCTATTTTGCTATTAAGGCAGTATTTGTTTCCACCGGGAGGGTTATAGTAATTGAGACCAATAAAGTCCTGAGCGGGTGCAGAAATTTCTCCTTCAATCTCAACATCATTGGTTTTTGATTTGAACTCCCAGGTGAAATACCGAAACTTTCCTGTGGCTTTTATTCCCTGAAATAGTCCTGTCAGGGCATACTCTTTCTCATGATGCCGAAGGACAAGAAGTGTTATCGGAGGGGTCCATACTGGTCCTAATTTTAATTTTGCTGTGGCTACCTCCAAAAAACTATCCGGATTGGAATCAAAACCGGAAACCTGCCCCCAGGTGTAAAAATCCGTATGTTTTCGTCCCCAGTTATGATTTTGACTTCCAACCCAATCGGTAATGTTTATCATTTCATCATTAACCCATATAACACCATTGAAATGAGCCACAGGAAGGCTTACCAGGCTTT
>JBGAVF010000112.1:0-705 GCA_044228315.1 Bacteroidia bacterium
TATCGAGAATGGAATAGGTTCCAACCCGCGTTATGCCTATACGTATTTTGCCCCGTTCGATACGGTTCTTGATTTTAAACCTTCGGCACAGATATCTCTTACCCCATCTGTTAGCTACCGGAAGAATGTAAAATTTGCCTTGCTTGAAGATTTCGAGAACCCTAATCTGCTGTTCGTTAAAACATCTTTCAACAATCTGGATACACTCCTCAGGGATTCCATTCCTGCCAACAATGTAGAAGCCGGCCATTGTGGTTTTGCCACGCTGAATGATAAGGTCACGATGGAGTATGCTACCCGTATTACCTATTCGTTGCCCAGCAGTTCCTCATCCAATACGTTTCTGGAAGTAAGTTATAAATCGGAATTACCACTGGCCTTCGGAATTTACAGTTTGGAGCCCCAATCCACTTTTACCGATAAGATACCGGTGGTAACGCTGAATGAAAAGGCAGGATGGAGCAAAGCGTATATTAATCTTACCAATGACGTTTCGGCCAAACCTGCCGGTACCGTGTTCAAATTATTTATTGCAGCACAAAATACCACCGGGGCGCCTAAAAAGATATTTATTGACAATATTAAAATCCTGTATTTTGAATAAGACCCTGAAAGTCCTTCAGTATATCCTCTTTGATATTGTTGCCGCAGCGGTAACCTGGGCAGGGTTTTTCCGTTTTCGGAAGGAATATATTGAGGCAGTAA
>JBGAVF010000112.1:759-8785 GCA_044228315.1 Bacteroidia bacterium
GCAGTAAAATTCGGATACAGCATACCGGTGGAGTTTGAACAGAAGTTTTATGTAGCCGCTTTCCTCTACAGTATCTATTGGGTTGCTTTATACGTTCTGGCCGGTCACTACCGCAACATTTACCGGCGTTCCCGATTTGCCGAATTTTCACGCACCTTGCAGATCACAGCTATCGGGGTCCTATTCCTGTTCTTTGTGCTCCTGCTCGATGATGAGGTGCGGAGCTATAAAGACTATTACCGTTCGGTACTGGTTTTGTTCTCGATGCACCTGCTCATCACCGCATCATTACGTTTTATACAAACCACCATCACTAAAAAAGCCATTCGAAAACGCCGGCTGCGATTCAACACCATAATAATCGGAAGCGGAGCCAAGGCAGAGCAGCTTTACCGCGAGCTCATGGAGGCACCGGTTTCGCAAGGTAACTGGGTCACCGGATATGTAACAGCCTCGGAGAATGAAGAGGACCGCATGCATGCGCTTTCGAAAACCTACGGCAGTTATCAGCTCCTTCCGCAACTGATCCGTCAGGAAAAAGCAGAAGATATCATAATTGCCATTGAAAAATCGGACCACGATCACCTGGATCCTATTTTTACGATACTGGAGAATGAAGAAGTGAAGATCAAGATCATTCCGGATATGTATGATATCGTGACCGGAAGTGTGAAGATGAATAATGTATGGGGATCGGCCCTCATCGAGGTGAATACCCAGATCATGCCTGAGTGGCAACGGGTGCTGAAACGTGTATTTGATATCGGGTTCGCATTGCTGGTATTGATACTGGGTGCACCGGTGTTCCTCATCACTGCGCTGGCCGTAAAACTCACTTCCAAAGGGCCGGTGTTTTACAATCAGGAACGTATCGGGCTGCATGGTAAACCCTTCCGTATACATAAATTCCGCACCATGCGGGTCGATGCCGAGCAGTCGGGTCCCCGGCTTTCGAGCAAAAATGACGACCGGCGCACCACAGTAGGGGTATTTTTACGAAAGGTACGGCTTGACGAGTTGCCTCAGTTTTATAACGTGCTGATCGGCGAGATGAGCATTGTGGGATACCGGCCCGAGCGACAGTTTTTCATTGATCAGATAATCAAGGTGGCCCCTCACTACAAGCATTTATATAAAATAAAACCGGGTATCACATCCTGGGGAATGGTTAAATACGGGTATGCCGAAAATGTGGCACAAATGGTGGAAAGGCTGAAATACGATATTCTTTATATAGAGAATATGAGCATAGCCATGGATATAAAAATTATCATTTATACCATGCTTATAATGATTCAGGGAAGAGGGAAATGATCAGTTGGCAGAAGTGGCTGCCAGTGAATCGGTAATTTTGTTTTCGGTAACGATCTTGTTTTTATCATCAATACAGAGGATCCGGAAATTCTCTATTTCAGGCTTGCCTCTGTAAACGAACATGTAATCTACATCTTCTTCATCCCAGGCTACGCTTTGCAGGCTGCCAATTTTAACAGCCTCTGTACCCGATACATCATAAATCTCATACCGGAACGTACGCTGATCGTTTTTTACGCTCCAAAAGAGGATTTGCCCTTTTCCAAATTTCTGCATCTCCATGGAAACGATCGATGCTTTTTTATCTTTTTGCATGGAAAAGGAGCACAGTAATAAAAAGAATAAGGGCAGAAAGAACAGTTTTTTCATTAGCAGGTTATATCGTTTTTATACTTTTATAACGTTTATGTTTGTTTAGCAAATAGGACGTTTATCCGCTTATTTAAATATTATTGGCAATTTTAGATAAATAAAACAAAATAATCAAACTAAAATGTACACAAAATACTACCATATTTTTGAGTTATTTAGATGTTGAATCAATAAGTTGATTTATGGAATTCGGATCTTGGGTGCATCCATAGGGAAACAATCACCCATTTAAACACATCCGAATCATGAAACGTACTTCCATTACTTTGATTATTCTGCTTGTAATGAGCAGGTTAGCATTTAGTCAGGTTGGCTCCCTGAAAGGAATCATTAAAGATGCCGTCACAAAAAAACCGGTGCACCGGGCAAGCATTCAGGTAAAATACCCGGATGGCACCCTGGATTCAACCGTTTCAAAAACTGACGGTTCATTTGAATGGCCTGCATTGCCTTCAGGAACCTGCACTTTTTCCGTCTATTATTCAGGAAAACGGATTTTTCATTTACCCCTTTGCTATATAAAAAGCAATCAGCCAACCGACCTTAAAACAGTGTATGTAAGCATGCAAACAAAAACCGATGCGAAACCTGTAGTAAAAGAGGTACAAGAATCAATAAAGACTGAAGGGTTGAACGAGCAAACGGTTGATTACCAAACAGGGGCTGCAACCCAGGTAGTACCGGTGGCATCGGGCGAAAGTTACAGCAGAACAAAAGCCAACTATTCCATGGCGATGAAAAAGAAAACAACCGGGTTCAAAGCAGAAAATAAAATGCCACGGGGATATGTTCAGGATAAGTCTTTACGAAGAGATAATTTAAAAAATAATGGCCTGGATATAAAAAACGCCTACGATTCGGTGGATGTAACGGGGTATGAAGAATATAATCAGATCATAGAAAATCCGTTTAAACCAACGCATAAGAACCTGTTATCTACCTTTAGTATTGATGTAGATAAGGCCGGTTACTCAAATGTGAGACGCTATATTCAGTCCAATCAGATACCTCCGGCAGATGTAGCCAGAACGGAAGAAATGATGAATTATTTTCACTATAACTACCCGCAGCCTGCCGGGGATGCACCATTTGCCATTGTAACCGAAATGGGTGAATGCCCCTGGAATCCGGAACATAAGCTTTTGCATGTGGGTCTGCAGGGAAAGATCATTTCACTCGACAATATACCGTCCATGAATCTTGTTTTTCTGATTGATGTAAGCGGCAGCATGTCGTCGTATAACAAACTACCGTATGTAATTGAATCATTGAAGCTGTTAACCGCTCAGTTACGGGAGCAGGACCGTATTGGAATTGTGGTGTATGCCGGAACCGAAGGGGTGGTGCTGCCTCCAACTCCGGGTAATGAAAAGAACCGCATCAATGAGGCGCTCAGCAGACTGCAATCGGGTGGGGGCACAGCCGGTGGAGCGGGTATAATCCGTGCCTATAAAGAAGCCGCATCGAGCTTCATTCCCGGTGGCGTTAATCGTATAATACTTTGTACCGATGGGGATTTTAATGTGGGAATCAGTTCTGATGCAGAGTTACAAAGCCTGGTGGAGGAAAAGCGCAAAACAGGTATTAGCCTCAGTGTGCTGGGTTTTGGGATGGGGAACTATAAAGACAACCACCTGGAAATACTGGCCGATAAAGGCAACGGCAATTATGCGTATATCGACAACCTGAATGAAGCGAAAAAGGTTTTGGTAAAGGAAATGGGAGGAACATTATATACCATTGCCAAGGATGTGAAGATACAGATGGAATTCAACCCGGCGTATGTGAAAGAGTACCGGCTTATTGGATACGAAAACCGTAAACTGAACAATGAAGACTTTGAAAATGATGCCATCGATGCCGGGGATCTGGGCAGCGGGCACAATGTGACCGCCTTGTATGAAATTGTGCCGAATCCGGATAAATCAGAAACCGGAGTACTTGTATACGACAGTACCGACATTACCCCGTCGCACCTTGAAAACAATGAATGGCTGTATGTGAAATTACGGTATAAGAACCCGAATGAGGATAAAAGCCGTTTGTTGATCCATAAGGTGGATGAAACCCAGACCAATAATGCCACCGAGAACTTTTATTTCAGTGCATCGGTAGCTGAATTCGCCATGTTATTGCATCATTCCGCATTTCTGGCGCAAGGCACCTATGAGCAGGTGATCGCTTTGGCTGAAAAAAATACAGGGAACGACCGGGATGGATACCGAAAGGAATTTGTGGAACTTGTTAAAAAGTCGCAACAACTGTCGCGTATTCCGCAAGCTGCAAAATGACGATGGTTCCTTTGAAAGGTTGGGAAAGGCGGGGATCAATACCCGCCTTTTCTTTTTACAGGGCTGTTTGTACGTTGGTATGAAGCTTTTCCATCAGGTCATTCACCAGCACGGAACTGGGTGAAAGTTCTGTTTTCTGAAGAATAGCAATGCTTTCTCTGAGCAATTGATACTCTTTCTGAAGGTCGGCATCGGTGGTAAGCTGTTCCTGAATGGCTTCGGCTTCTGCAGCCGGCATTTCATGGTAAAGGAATCGTAAAAGGTCTTGTGAAGTAAAGGTGTGTTTCATGAACGAGGTGTTTAAAAGGTAAAATTAGCGGTGTTTTTCACCACAAAAAACGAAAAGAGTTTCAATTTATTGTGCAATTTTGTAAAAAACAATGCAATTAGAACTTACCACCCCGGCCTTACTTTTTAGTACCACTTCACTGCTCATGCTTGCCTACACCAATCGGTTTCTGGCCATTGCAAAACTAATTCGTAAACTTCACGATGAGTATCAGACACATAGGAGTGAAAAGATCTTCTGCAAATGAAAAGTTTGAGGCAAAGGCTGGCGTTAATCCGGAATATGCAATTACTGGCCGTGCTGAGTTTATTGTTAAGCGTGGTGTGCATGTTTCTTTTATTTGCCGAGCAAAATCTGATCGCGAAATATTTTTTTGGCGGGAGCCTGATCCTTATGTCAGTATCTCTGGTTATTTCTGCCATCGAAATTTTCAAATCTATTAATGCCATTAAACTTGAACTGACGGATCTTTAACCAACTTTTAAACCTATAAAATTAAATACTTCAAAAATTATGAGTGCTGACGTTATTGACTACCGCATCTTTGGTGATGACATACAGGTGGTAGAAATTGAACTGGATCCACAGGAAAGTGTGCGTGCCGAAACCGGTGCCATGCTGTATATGGAAGATAGTATACAGATGGAAACCGGCACCGGAGGCGGACTCCTTTCCGGCTTTAAACGCATTGTAACCGGCGACAGTTTTTTTATCACTTCGTTCACCAATACAGCATCTGCCGGCAAACGGCATATCGCATTTGCGGCACCTTATCCGGGTAAGATCATTCCTCTCGACCTGAAACAGATGGGGGGTGAAATGCTTTGTCAGAAAGACGGATTTTTGTGTGCTGCCAAAGGCATCGAAATTGAGGTGGCTTTCACCAAGAAGATCGGGGCAGGACTTTTCGGAGGTGAAGGTTTCATTCTGCAACGACTTACCGGCGACGGGTTGGCTTTTGTGCATGCCGGCGGAACCATTCTGGAGAAAGATCTGATGGCCGGAGAAACCTTAATGGTGGATACAGGTTGTCTGGTTGCCTTCCATCCGAATGTGAGTTATGATATACAAATGGTGAGTGGGTTTAAGAATTTATTATTTGGAGGTGAGGGTCTGTTTCTGGCCAAGATCACCGGCCCCGGAAAGGTGTATCTTCAAAGTGTACCTTTCTCACGATTGGCCGACCGCATTGTGTCGGCTTCGCGTAAATACGGTGGCAGGGAAGAAAGCCGTGGTGTTGGCGGTTTACTGGGCGGCATCATTAGTGGTGATTAACAATTAGTTCCGATTCGTTACATTTGTATCAACTCAAAAACAATCATAATGAAAATACTAAAATTAAAATCGAAAGGCGTTCTGGTGTTGAAATTGCAGAACAACCTTGTTAAGTTAGGGTATGCCCTGACTCCCGACGGAGTTTTCGGTCAGCAAACCGAGAATGCCGTGAAACAATTTCAGCGTGATAACGGATTGATGGCAGATGGCATTGTTGGAGATGTTACGATGGGAATTCTGGAGGATGCCCTTACAAGGAAAGAATATCTGGGTATAGATGTTTCATATTACAACCAAACGGTTGACTGGAATAAGATCAAAGCCTCGCGTTATTCGTTTGCCATTGCCAAAGCCAGTGAAGGACAAAGCTATAAGGATCCTCAGTTTGGTACCAATTACAGTGAAATGGTACGTCTGGATATCATGAGAAGTGCCTATCATTTCTACCGTTTCTTCACTGACCCGGTTGTACAGGCCGATAATTTTCTGGGTTGTGGTTTCGATTTCAGCCAGAAAAACACCTTGCCTCCCGTAATTGATATTGAGTGGCAGGATAATAACGGGTCGACCAATCAGACCATTATTAATAACCGTACACTTTATATTAAGAACATACGGAAGTGGCTCGATAAAGTGGAAGCTGCCACCGGACGCGTGCCCATGATCTATACTCAGAAAAGTTTCTGGGACGGTATAGTGGGTGCCCCTTCAGGCTTTGAGCGATATCCGTTATGGGTGGTGGATTACTCACGAAATGCCGTTCCTGCCATGCCTTCCAATTTCCCCAACTGGGTACTGTGGCAATTCAGCAGTACGGGTGCGGTTGATGGTATTACGGGAATGGTTGACCTGAACCGTTTTAAAGGATCACTCACAGCGCTGAAAAAACTCGCTAATTATTAAGATACAGTAAAAAGGTTGCAGCGAATGGCAGTCCCGGTATCAGGGATTAATACATTCGTATGATCTCTTCGTATCGCTGGCAACTGGTAAGATGGTCGTTCACCATGCCGGCTGCCTGCATAAAAGCATAGCAAATGGTGCTGCCTACAAATTTGAAGCCTTGTTGGTAGAGGTCCTTGCTCATGGCATCACTTTGCGGGGAGGTGGCCGGAATAAGATCTCCCGGTTTCCAGGCATTGACCACCGGTGTATGATTCACAAACTGCCAGATATATGTATCAAATGATCCGTGCGCCTCTTTGAGTTTAAGAAAGGATTGGGCATTGGTTACTGTAGCTTTTATTTTGAGTTGATTTCGGATGATGCCGGTATCCTGCATGAGTTTTGCCAGTTTTTTATCGGTATACCGGGCAATACGTGCGGCATTAAAATCGCCGAATGCCTTTCTGAAATTTTCCCGTTTTGCCAGGATAGTGCTCCAGCTAAGACCGGCCTGAAACGTGTCGAGCACAATAAACTCAAACAGCTTATCATCATCATGAAGAGGAACTCCCCATTCAGTATTGTGGTACGCTATATCGAGCGGTTTTTTGGGCCATGTACACATGCAGGGCGCTGTTATTGTGTTGTGTTTAAATCAGATTTTCAGGTGTAAGATACGAAAGACCTGTATGAGGTATACGGGGATTTGTTTATATCTTTACCCCACTATACCGATACGTTACTTCGCATACATCTTAACAAAGCAAACTAATTTTTATGAAATTTCAAACAATTGTTTTTTCTGTCGTTGCCTTTTCCCTGGTTTTTGTTTCCTGTCAGAATAAAAAAGGGGATTCACGAACCTATACATTTGAGGAG
Source organism: Bacteroidia bacterium (assembly GCA_044228315.1). Lineage (GTDB taxonomy): Bacteria > Bacteroidota > Bacteroidia > UKL13-3 > UKL13-3 > CAINMV01. The sequence goes on from JBGAVF010000112.1 coordinate 8,065, forward strand.
CATACCGGAAAATATCCCTATAAAACTGTGACGCATGATGCTTCAGGTACGCGCATCTACACGTTGAAAAACGGGCTTACCGTAATGCTTTCGGTGAACCGTGAAAAGCCACGGGTTCAAACCTATATTGCTGTAAAAGCCGGAAGTAAAAATGACCCGGCTGATCATACCGGACTCGCTCACTATCTTGAACACCTTATGTTTAAAGGTACCGACAAATATGGCACCATGGACTATGCCAGAGAGAAAGTATATCTGGATGCCATTGATTCACTCTACGAAATGTACAACCATACAACAGATCCTGTGCTTCGTAAGAAGATTTACGAACAGATCGATAAAACATCGGGGAAAGCTTCTGAATTCTCCATTGCCAACGAATACGACAAAATGGTTTCTCTTATCGGGGTGCAGGGCTCCAATGCATTTACCGGAACCGAACAAACTGTGTATGTGGCGGATGTTCCGTCGAATCAGCTGGATAAATGGCTGCATCTGGAAGGAGAACGCTTCCGGAAACCGGTATTCCGAATTTTCCACACGGAACTGGAAGCCGTTTACGAAGAAAAGAACCGTACTATCGACAATGACTTCGCTCAGTTCTTTGAGGTGGCGTTGGGTGCTTTGTATAAAAAACATACGTATGGCACCCAAACTACCATTGGAACCATTGAACACCTGAAAAATCCGTCGTTACTGGCCATTAAGAAATTTTACAACA
>JBGAVF010000113.1:0-8746 GCA_044228315.1 Bacteroidia bacterium
CAGCATGAGAATGCTGTTTTTGCCGATGGCACCGGAGGCCGGGCCGGATTTGATGTATCTCCGCTGAATGCGAAACTTGTAGCCATCGGTCTGAATCAGTTTTCCTTCTCGGATGATGCCGGAAAAACCATTCAGATAAATGCAGCGGGCGGATACAATGCCTCCGGATATAATTTCGCCGACAGGCATTATATGCATGCCGATATTCAGCGCATGGTGTTCTCACCCGCCGAAAGCAATGTGATCTTTGTATGTACCGACGGGGGCCTGTTTCGCTGCGAATACCATCCGAACCAAAAAGACAAATTCTCATGCACCAACCTCAGCAACGGACTCAACGTGCGGCGCAGCATCGGGTTTGCCTCTTCACAACAAAATAAGAACCTGCTCTACGAAGGCGGCTGGGATGTGGGCACGCTGCAAAGTGACTTTTCAAAAACGAATCCTTTCACCACCATTTATGGAGGTGACGGGGGGTATTGCTCCGTGGACCCGGTGAACGACCGGCAGTTCATTGTGAACCATCCCGGTGGATATTGTCCCAATAATTACTCTACCGATGGAGGGAAGAACTTCCGGTACCTTCACCCCAAAGGCATTACGTTCACGCACCCGTTGTATGCCCATACGTTCTTCACATCAACCGCCGACGGCACTTTCTACCGCATGCAATTCGACACTTCCCATGATCTGATCGTGAAGCAGCAATGCTCGTCCTTATTATTCAATGCCCTCTCGGTATGCAAATCAAAACCGGAGGTGATGTATGCCGTGCATTACAACGCCGGCGACTGGAGCTTCCCCTATGAACTTTATATTTCCAAAGACAGTGGCTTCTCCTTTGCTCCGGTGACAGCTCCCGACATGCACAACCGCAGAGGATACCTCACCACATCCGTCACCGTGAATCCGTACAACGCCTCTCAGGCCTGGGTATGTTTCTGGTCGGCAGAAACAAAAGTAATGACCACGCAGGATATGGGAGAAACATGGACCGACTATTCCGATGGCTTGCCGGAGGGGGCCTTGTGCCGTGATATTTTATTTCTGGAAGGAACCAACGGCTTGTTGCTGCTGGGAACCGATGCCGGCGTGTTTTACAGAAACACAGCCTCCGTATTTGGCACCTGGAAGAAACTGGGCAGCGGACTACCCAATGCCGTGATCACCAAACTGGAATACCTTCCGAAATTTGATATGGTGCGTGTAAGCACCGCCGGACGGGGACTATGGGAGATCAGCCTGCAGGGAATGAGCTTCGGAAAATTCAAAACCATCACCTACCCGGTATCGCAAACCTGGGAAATACCGGTTCGGCTCAAAGCATCCCTCACTGTTCCGAAAAAAGTCTCCCTGCAACTGTCCGGCGATTTGTATGCCGATAAAAATGTGAAAATAAAAACAAAAGGTAAGCTGGACCTGAACGGATACCGTATTATCCGCCCGAAGGATTGAGCGGGAACGGAACCTGAAACGGGAAGATATCAATCCGTCTCTCAACATTTTTTAATAGTTTGCGGCCTCATTTATGAATCCGCATTTTACCCTTGGAGAAAAACTGTCCCTTGAGAATATTCAGCATATTCTGCAGCAAGGGCTGAGTCTTGAATTGTCGCAGGCATCGAAAGAAGCCATTCTGAAATGCAAGCAATACCTCGACGAGAAAATTAAAGAACCCGGAAAGATCTATTACGGCATCAACACCGGATTCGGTTCGTTCTGCAACACCGTAATTGATACGGCCGATTTGGAACTGCTTCAGGAAAACCTGGTGAAGAGCCATGCGTGCGGTACCGGTGCCGAAGTGCCCGAAGCCATTGTGAAGCTGATGTTGTTGCTGAAAGTACAGTCGCTGAGTTACGGCTACAGCGGCGTACAACTCGAAACCGTTTGGCGATTGCTCGACTTCTTCAACCTGAACATATTACCGGTGGTATACGAACAGGGAAGCCTGGGGGCCAGTGGTGACCTCGCCCCGCTGGCACATCTCAGTTTGCCGGTGATTGGCCTGGGCGATATTCGTGTGAAAGGGGAAAAGTATGCCATGGCCGAAGTGCAGAAAGGATTACGCCTGAAGCCGGTGGCTTTGCAGGCGAAAGAAGGTCTTGCCCTGCTGAACGGCACCCAGTTCATGAGTGCCTACGGCGTGTGGTGCCTTATGATGGCCGAGAAAATAATGCAATGGAGTGATGCCATTGCGGCCCTGAGTGCCGATGCTTTCCTGTGCCGCGAAGAACCGTTCTGGAAACATACTCATGCCATTCGTCCGCACAAGGGACAGATGGCCGTAGCGGAAAATATGATGCGCCTTCTCGATGGAAGCAAACTCATGAAAGAGCCGAAGCCCCAGGTGCAGGATGCCTATAGCTTCCGGTGCATTCCGCAGGTGCATGGCGCCACCCGCGATGTAGTGAGCCGTGTGAAAGAAATTATTGAAACCGAGATCAACGCCGTTACCGACAACCCGAATGTTTTTGCGGATGAGGACCTCATCATCAGCGGGGGGAACTTTCACGGACAAACACTGGCGCTGCATCTCGATTTTCTGGCCATGGCCCTCAGCGAACTGGCCAATATCAGCGAACGTCGTATTTACAAACTTATGGGCGGGGAACGCGGATTGCCAACCTACCTCACGCCCAACGGCGGACTGAACTCCGGCTTTATGATCGCACAATACACCGCGGCCGGTATTGTATCGCAAAACAAACAACTGTGCACCCCGGCCAGTGTGGATAGCATCACCAGCAGCAACGGGCAGGAAGATCATGTGAGCATGGGTGCCAATGCAGCTACCAAATGTTACCGGGTCGTACATAATGTGATGCAGGTACTGGGCATTGAACTGATGTGTGCGGCACAAGCCATAGAATTCCGTGGTACAGAGAATACATCGGCGGTTTTACAAAAAATGCATTCCGGTTTTCGTGCCGTAGTGCCGCAAATTGAAAACGATGTGGTGATGTACCAGCACCTGGCGAATGCAAAAGAATTTCTGATGCATCAGCAAGCTGTTTAATATATTTGCTTAAACTATCGAACCTAATAATGAAAAGACTCCTTCTCATCCTCGCGTTTTTCGGAACCATCCATCCTGTAATGGCACAGCTAAGCAAATCGCTCACCATACAATATATTCCAAGAATCAAAGAGCAATCCATCAGCGTCATCTACCATACCTCCGAAAAGATGGCGTTTCACGGAAACCTGGGATATATCTCGGGTTATAATTTTTTATACACCCGCACCAATGATGATGAGATCACCCTTTTAACCAGCAAAGGCAGTGGTGTTGCACTGCGTGCAGCCGCACGCCGTTGTTATCCTTCGAAGAACGGAAAATTTGAATGGTATATTGAGCCGGTGCTTATGTACAAATTCTACCGCTTCAGCGACACCTCCTATTCTACCATTAAGAACACCAATGACACCCTGTTCAATACCGATGTGAACGGGAACATTACCGGATTCCACTTTAAAAATTACTACAACGGCATGGAGAGGTATACACGCAACGGAGTGCAGCTTGGACTAATGTATGGCGTGCAGATTTATCTGAAAAACAATTTCACCCTGAGTGCCAACAGCGGCTTTTCATTCCGCCGCCAAACCTACAGCAGCGGATACAGTAATCTGGGAATCAGCCTGCATCTCAATGCCGGCATCGGGTATGTGTTGAAAGGATTATAGTCCTCTCTATTTCATCAGCTTCAGCAGGCTGTTCATAAACCAGTGTTCGTCCGATTTTATTATGATCTCGGCAAAGTTGTTGGCCTTGTTGGTAAGCCCGTTGATATCGGCGATCACATCGGTGAACGCTTTTACATCCGGATCCTTTTTATTTTCCTGTACATTCTTCACATCTGCCAGTATCTTAAATATCGGATCCAGTTCCCGTTTCTTGCGTTCATATAAAATACGTTTGGCAACCCGGTAAATATCTTTCTCTGCTTCAAAGAATTCTTTGCGCTCCCCTTTCTGGTTGATGCGGTATGCCAGGCCCCAGTTGATCAGTTCGCGAAGGGTCATGTTGGCATTGCCCCGGCTGATGTTCAGCTCGGCCATAATATCTTCCGCACTCAGCGGATTCGACGATACCAGCAGTAAGGCATGCACCTTAGCCATGGTCCGGTTAATACCCCAGTTACTGCCCAGGGTTCCCCAGGCATTCACAAATTTATCTTTGGCTTCTTGTAATTCCATACTACAATATTTTAGGCAAAGATAGGGATTCACCGAACTTATGGAAATTTTTGAAAGAACAGGAAGGAGGAGGCTACGCACAGGGGAGCCGTTATAACCGACACCCTGTGCAAAAGCATCCTGTTACTCGTCGGCTTTGTTCTTCAACGCCATCAGCAGCGTATAGGCTCCTTTCAGCACTATTTTCGCGTTGCTGACACGGGAAGCATCGGTGATTTCAAGATAACCATCCTGATGAATACCCGTACTCACCTCCCGCATCTCATAGCTGTTGTTGCCGGCCACCACAAACACGTACGATTTCCCTTCAAAGGTTACGACAGCTTCTTCGGGCACCGAAAGGCGGTTCGTACTCACCACATCTACCACGGCATTCATATACATACCCGGCAATAAGTTCTTGTCGTAATCTTCAAAATGGCAATGCACATCGGCGGTGCGCTCTTCCGAAAGGTCTTTGCTGATGAGGATGATTTCACAGGCGTGCTTCTTTTCCGGTTCATGATTGGTAAAAGCTACCAGCTTTTGTCCGATGCGCAGTGCGCTGAGATCTTTTTCGAATACGGTGAGGTTGAGATGTATATCGTCGGGGTTCACGAGCTCAAAAAGAATATCTTCCGGCTTCACATACTTGCCGATGTTCACGTTCACTTTCGATACAAAGCCATTGATGGGTGATATCAGGGATATGTTCCGTGAAAGGTTTTCTTCTGTGAGCGTTTTGGGGTTCACCTGAATCAGTTTCAGCTTCTCACCCAAAGCACTCAGCGCCACCCGTGCATTGGAATATTCCATTTGTGCCTGCTGAAACACCTTATCACTGCTGGCCTTACTCTGGTTGAGGTCGCGTTGCCGGTTGTATTCCTGTTCGGCAAACTGCAGGCGCGCCTTGGTGGTTAAATATTCCTGCTGAAGCTGAATATACAACTGATCTTCCATCACCGCGATCACCTCTCCTTTTTGTACATGCATACCGGGAAGCAGTTTGGTGGAGGTAAGATATCCGCCCAATGGCATGCTCACCGAAACGATGTTCTGAGGGGGCACATCAATTTTACCGTTGAGCTTTAACTGCACGGAAAGGGTGCGCGACTCCGCCTCCCCGGTGGTGATGCCGGCCGATTTCAGCTGTGCTTCGGTGAGTGTTACACGGTCGGGAAGTGCTTTTTCGGCTTTACTGCCGGTATCATTTTTATTCCCTGAACAGGCCGCAAGCATCAGTATACTTAGTACTACTATTATATTACTTTTCATGGATTTACAATTTGGATGTTAATGATTGGATCTCGATAATGTTTTCATTGAGTGCCTGTACGGCGTGTAAATAATTATTGCGAAGCATAATGACCTGGTTGGCAAGCATTACCCATTGCAGGTAGTCGATGTCGCCATTGGCATACTGCTTATCAGCCGCCTCCTGCATGCGTTGCGCATCGGGCAGGGCAGTCGACACGTAATACTGAACCATCTCTTCATTGGTTTTGTACTTGATGCGTGCCGAACGGTACCGCATCAGCAGCTCCTGCTCCTTCATACGGTAGTCGTTGGCGGCCAGTGCTTCGCGGGTTCCGGCGGCCTTAATTTTTTGCTGCTGGGCACGAAAGAAGAGAGGAATACCCAAGCCAATCTGTGCCGACTGAAACCGTGACGATGACGGATAATAGATATTGTCGGCACCGGTGCCTGTAATGCTCATATTCGCATACCCCACCATTACATCCGGTAGCAAACGGGCCTTTTCCAGGTCGGTTTCCTGACGGGCCACCCGCTGCTGCGTCTCCATCCATTGCAATTCGGGATGCGAGCGCAACAGGGAACTGTCGGCGGCTGCGGTAAGCGGCATCTGCAAGGGGACTTCTGCCGGCACTTTATCGGTTGCTGTATTTAGCAGTACATTAAATTGCAACAGGGCCAGAGCTTTTTCTTCCAGCAGGGCATTCATCTGGGCGCGTATCTGTCCGCGTTGCGTTTCAGCCGTTGCTTTCTCCAGTATATTGCTTTCACCTTTCGCAAACCGCAGCGTGGCCTTCTCCACAAATCCGGTATACAGGCTGTCGGCCTGTTTCAGCAGGCGCAGTTTTTCGTTCAGCACTACAATAGAATAGTACGAAAGTGAAACCAGCTTTCGCACCTCCGATTCCTTTATGGCACTGCCGGCCAGCGCTGCTTTCCATTCTTCATTCAGAAGGGTTTTTTGGCGCGCATATACGGTAGGGAAGCTGAACGACTGTGAAACGGTAAAGCGAGTGTCGGTATAGGCACTGTTCACCTGTCCGCCATCGAATAATACGGTGGCGCCGGGCAGAGAATATGCGGTTCCTGTAAGTCGTTTCTGGTAAGATGCCCGAAGCTTTTCACCGGCTACCATCAGGTTATTCTTCATGGCTGAATCAATGGCCGCAGGCAGGGAGATGGGTTGCTGTGCATTCACTGAAGCCGTTGCAAACAGCAAGCCGATAAAGATGGCAGTGGTTCTCATAGTATGGGTGCGATGGGCTTTTCTTTCAAAAATGATAAACAATACCGGCAACACAAATAAGGTGAGCAAGGTGGCGATCATCAGTCCGCCGATGACGACTGTAGCCAGCGGACGTTGTACTTCGGCACCGGCCCCGTTGCTGAGAGCCATGGGCAGAAATCCCAGTGAAGCCACGAAGGCCGTCATAAGAACAGGACGCAAACGCACCTTGGTTCCCATGATCACAATGCGGTGCAGGTCTTTGAGTCCGGACTCGCGAAGGCGGTTGAATTCGGCCACCAGTACGATCCCGTTCAGCACAGCCACTCCGAACAACGCAATGAATCCTACCCCGGCACTGATGCTGAATGGCATGCCCCGCAAGGCAAGGAAGAAAATGCCTCCGATAGCCGACAATGGAATAGCAGAATAAATAAGAAGGCCCTGACGGAAGGAGTTAAAGGTGAAGAACAACAGGATGAAGATAAGGAACAGAGCCACAGGCACGGCCACGGCGAGGCGTTTCTTGGCGGCATTCAGATTTTCGAAGGCACCCCCGTAGGTGATATAGTAACCGGCCGGCAGTTTCAGCCCTTTTTCAATTTTCTGCTGCAGCTCATTCACAATGCTCTGCACATCGCGACCCCGTACATTGAAGCCTACCACAATGCGGCGCTTGGCATCTTCCCGCTGTATCTGATTGGGACCATCTTTTATATTCACATCGGCCAGCTGATACAAAGGCACTTGTGTTCCGGCCGGTGTTGGCACCAGCAGGTTGCGCACATCATCCATGTTTTTACGCAGGTCGGTAGCCAGACGCACCACCAATCCAAAGCGTCGTTCGCCTTCGAATACCAGTCCGGCGTGTTGCCCGGCAAAGGCGGCATTCACTACCTGATTGATATCGTCGACCGATAAATTGTACTGGGCAATGGAAGCCCGTTTGTATTCTATGATGATCTGAGGCATGCCCGTGATCGGCTCAACGTAGAGATTCTGCGTGCCTTCCACCGTGGTCACAAGCGCCCCCAGTTGTTCGGCATAAGCGGCCAGGGTATCGAGGTTCTCACCGAAAATTTTACATACCACATCCTGACGTGCACCGGTCATGAGTTCATTAAAACGCATCTGTACCGGAAACTGAAATCCGGCGGTGATACCCGGCACTTCTTCCAGCGCCTTACTCATGAGGGCCGAGAGTTCCGGGAAGGTTTTGGCCGAGGTCCATTCGCTTTTGTCTTTCAGTATCACCATCATATCACTCGCCTCCATGGGCATGGGATCGGTGGGCACCTCCCCGCTGCCGATCTTGGTCACCACCATCTGCACTTCCGGGAAACGGGTTTTTAAAATATGCGCCGCCTTCTGTGTATGTTCAATGGTGGTATTGAGGCTGCTGCCGGTAAGCACACGGGTATCCACGGCGAAGTCGCCTTCTTCCAGGGCGGGAATGAACTCACCGCCCATGCGGCTGAGAACAAAGATGGAAACAGCAAACAATACAAGGGCCGTGGTGATGATGGTCTTCGGGAAGTTGAGCACACGTGTCAACGCGTTCTGATAATGGCGTTCGAAAAACTCCATCATCTTATCGGCATAATTCTTTTTATGGGTAATCTGTTTGCTCATGATGATGGAACTCATCATAGGCACATAGGTGAGCGATAACAGGAAGGCACCGAGCAAGGCAAAGGCCACCGTTTGCGCCATGGGAATGAACATCTTGCCTTCAATGCCCTGCAAAGCAAATGTGGGCAGGTATACAATGAGGATGATGATCTGTCCGAACACCACACTGCGGGCCATCTTTTTGGATGAACCGGCTACTTCCTCATCCATCTGTTTCTGTGTGAGCATATTGGTATGGGCAAAATGCTTGCTGTGGGTGAGTGTATGCAGCACGGCTTCTACTATGAACACGGCCCCGTCCACGATCAACCCGAAGTCGAGGGCCCCCAGACTCATGAGGTTACCGATGACCCCGAAGGTATTCATCATAATAATGGCGAAGAGCATGGCCAGCGGTATCACCGAAGCCACGAGGAAGCCGGCCCGGAGATTGCCGAGGAATATGATCAGTAC
>JBGAVF010000114.1:0-8640 GCA_044228315.1 Bacteroidia bacterium
GTGAGCTGCGGATCCGTCATGGTACTGATATCGGTTGATTTCTCTCCAAAATCGGCCGGTTTGCAATTCATGGCAACCGTCCGCGACGCTTCTTCTTCTATGACCTGCCCGTTGGGAGTGAATTTCCTGACCACAATATTTTCAATCGACCACAATTTGGTAGAGTCGTTCCAACGTATGCGTTCTGCACTAATCTTTTCCGCCAGTCGAGAGTTCTCGAATTTCTCCAGGGTGAATTTATACCCGGTTTTCTCTACGACATTAAAATTCTGTACAAAAATGAACTGTCCGGGAAGTACCTGCAGGTGAATATTGTGCGACCATCCGCTCCGTTTGTTGTTGATATAACGGGCTTCAAAATTCAGACGAACCTTATTGGAGTTGGGTAAAATGAAACTGTTGAGGGCATACGACATCAGCGCAATGGAAATGGATACCACAAAATAGGGGCGCAGCATGCGGTTAAAGCTGATCCCTCCGGCAAGAATACTCACGATCTCCGTTTTGGAGGCCATATTGGAGGTAAAAAAGATTACCGTTATAAAAACGAAGAGGGCACTGAAGGTATTCACAAGCCAGGGTATAAAATTGGCGTAATACTCCAGCAGAAGCGCCTTCACAGGTACCTCATTTTTCATATAATCATCGATCTTCTCCGAAATGTCGAAGATGATACAGATGATGATTAAAATAAGCAGAATAAAGACAAAAGTAAAAATGAATTTTCTGATAATATACCAATCCAGCTTCTTCAGTATCACGCGTTCAGAAAATGAGATTACCTTGTGTTATTACTGGGCCGGAATTGACGCTACACCTTCTTTTCTGGCCTGATCCACATCAATCATATGGCAGTGTTTGGAAGGATCGGCAAAATAGGCTTTATAGGTTTTCGCTTCTTCAGCACCTACAACCAAAGCGGCGAGGAATGATTTTTTTGCAAAATCGTATTTGGTCTTTACTTCCGGTTTCAGCATGGCATCGAAGGCATCTTCCAGGCGGGCCGACACTTTCGACTCATCAACTGTTTTAGATCCGATCATGGTGGTTTCAAGGAAGTAAAGGTTGTCTTCCCGTTTCGTAATTTGCTGTCCCTGACTGTTTACACGAGGACGGTCGTAAAAACCGAGGAAACAATGTCCGGGAACGAGCACCATTACCGGTTCGATCCCCATTTTATACAGAATGGAAGCGAACATGGCGGTGCCATCCACGCAATTGGCCTGATTTGACTTCCAGGCATCGCTGGTATAACGTATATACTGGCTGAAAACCTTGGCATTATTGGGGCTGCCGGTAATGTTGGAATAGGTTACACCTCTTTCCTGTAAGGCGGTCCACACGGCAAATACCTGTTTGAAAACATCTTCTGTACAACGGCCGGTATTATCGTCACTATAGGTTAGGTATCCGGTCATCTGGTCTATGATATCGGTTTTCTTAACCAGCGGTAATATTTCATCCTGAAGCAGCGGATTGCCTTCATTTACATAAGCTGCACACATCCAGTCGGTATTGATCACCTGATCGGGGCTGTTGCGGTGAATGTAGGCCAGCAGGCATTCGTTAATGCTCTTTACCCAGGTTGGTTTTGGTTTTTCACCCTGGTCTTTGTTGTTGATGTACACACGGAAACTGATGGTTACCAGCTTGTTTTGCTTGATTTTCAGTATCTCATCGTATTTATATTTGATGATCGGGAATATCTCGTACTCTTTTACATCTTTCAAATCCTCTTCATAGGTGGTGGTATTCATTATTTCCGGTGCGTCGATCACGAGCTTAAGGTGAGAGTTCGCTACCGCTGTTTTTATTTTAATACCAATTTGTCCGTTTTTATCCCCTTTATACTCATCCCGGTCGGCGGCGCGATTGGGCATCAGTGATGCGGCATAGATATACGAGGTGTAAAGGTTTCCTTCCATCTCAATAATTGGCTCCCAAACCACAGCAGTTACGGCCGTTTGACCTTTGGCGCCACTCACAGCGGTTTGTTTGTTTCCGGCGGCCGGAGTTGTGCCTTTGGGCGGTAAACTCTCTGAACCTCTTTGTTTTTGAGCCGAAGCATTAATAATAAGGAGAAAAAGGAGAATTCCTGTAGCGAAATATTTCATAGGATGAAAAATGAATTTGTAATGCAACAAAATTATAAAAATAATGATGCGTTGCGGGTTTCTTTACAATTTTTAATGAAATGAAAGGTTAGTTCCGCTTACAATATGACATCATGCATCCTTTCAAGGATATAGCAGGATACCTGTTTGCCTTTGAAAGGGAGTTGTTTTTTAAAATTAAAATGTTCAACTAAAAAGCATTAAAATTAAACAAAAAGTTTTCATCAAATCATGTATTCATTACAATTCGTTTAAAATTAATTCTTTATTTATTGTATATTTATTTCAAAATGGCTTGAAATTCAGGATATTACGATTGTTTAAGAAATGTCATTAAAAAAGTAAACAAAATATTTTTCTGGTATCTGAAAATTATTCATCTTTGTGGCACTAAAAAACAAAAAAGTTAAACAAAATGACAGCTCAAGAATTCAGTTCACTCGTTTTATCCGAGCAACGCGGTTTAAAAAGTTATGCAAAACTGCTTACTAAAAACACCGATGATGCCAATGATCTGGTGCAGGAAACATTGCTGAAGGCCTATCATAACAGGGATTCGTATCAAACACAAACGTCCATAAAGGCCTGGTTGTATACCATTATGAAGAACAGTTTTATCAATCATTACCGGAGAATGATGAAACGGAATACTTTCATTGACACCACGGATAATATGTATTACATCGATTCGCCGTTCATTCAGCTCGACAGCAAAGCAGAGAATACGTTTCTGAAAAAAGAGTTGAAAAAAGCCCTGGATTCGATTCCCTATTCATTGAAAGAAGTTTTTCTGTTACATTATCAGGGATATAAATACCATGAACTGGCCGAATACTATAAGATCCCCATTGGTACTATAAAAACACGCATACACATGGCACGTAAGGCACTGAAAAAGATGCTGGAATCGGAGGGTGAGGCCTATGGTCTTACACTGGATTAATAAGGATTAGTAAATTTGTATCCTGTTTTATTCATTAAGCCATTAACTTATTCCCAACCATCTCTTGAAAAAAAATGTACTGATTATAGGTACGGGCCTGGGGGGCCTGGCTACCGGATTGCGTCTCAGCAGTAAAGGGTATCAGGTTTCATTCATTGAAAAATACCACCAACCGGGAGGGCGTCTCAACCAATGGAAAAAAGACGGATTTACCTTCGATGTAGGGCCGTCATTTTTCAGCATGAGTTATGAATTTAAGGAGTTGTTCGATTCCTGTGGCATTAAGAATCCACTTACCTTTCACGAACTTGACCCGGTGTATTCGGTGCATTTCTCCGACAAGATAAAGCCGTATCATATTTATAAAAATCTGGATCAGCTGGCACTGGAGTTTCCCAAAGAGAAGGATTTTGTAACGAAAGCCCGGAAATTTTTGCAAACAGGGGCCTCCCGCTTTCACGATACGGAACACCGTATCATAAAACAGAATTTCAATTCCCTGGCCGACTATTTTATGAAGATGGCCTCCGTACCCCTCAAGCATTTGCCGGCGTTATACCGGAGCATGTGGGACGATCTGAGTAAAACGTTCGATACAGAAGAAGTGAAGATCATATTTTCTCTGGTGGGTTTCTTTCTGGGTAATACACCGTTCGATACACCGGCCGTATATTCCCTTCTGAATTATACGGAACTTCAGCACGACGGCTACTGGAATGTAAAAGGCGGTATGTATTCAATTGTTGAGGAAATTGTAAAGCTTCTGAAAGAAAGAAATGCAAGTTTCCAGTTCAATACCGAAATCACCGAAGTAATAGCACAAAATGGCGCAGTAACCGCAGTAAAAGACAGTGCAGGCAAGATGTACACTGCCGATATCATAGTATGCAATGCCGATGCGGCGGCATTCCGGGGAAAAATATTGAAGCGGGACAAGTACTCTGAACCTAAACTGGATGCAATGGAATGGACACTGGCTCCGTTCACCATTTATCTGGGCGTGAAGGGAAATATTCCAAATCTCAGCCATCATACCTATTTTCTGGGAACCAATTTTAAAGAATATGCGAACGCCATTTTCAAGTCATCGGTGAAGCCACAAAAGCCTTACTACTATGTGAATGCGAGCTCAAAGTCGGATCCGGACTGTGCCCCCGAAGGTTGCGAAAATCTTTTCATTCTGTGCCCGGTTCCCGATCTACGGACCAAGCCGGACTGGAGCGATACTGAGATGCTGGCCGATGAGATCATCAGCGATCTGGGACACAGAGTAGGGTACGATATTCATGCCAATATACTTGTGAAAGAAGTATGGAACCCGTTGAAATGGCGTGATAGCTTTAATCTTTACAAGGGCAGCGGGCTGGGATTGGGTCATCGCATCAGCCAGATCGGGGCCATGCGCCCAAAAAACAAGGATGAGGAGTTCAACAATCTGTTTTATGTAGGGGCATCAACACATCCCGGTACCGGACTTCCCATTGTGGTCATTGGCTTTAATAAAAACAATGAGCAAAGAGCTTTATAAAAACGTATGTGAGGAATGCAGTAACCTCATCACCGGCAGGTACAGCACATCCTTCAGCCTCGGTATTAGGGCTCTTGAAACAAAATACAGGCAACCCATCCGCAACGTTTATGGCTTTGTACGGTTTGCCGATGAAATTGTTGATACCTTTCACGAGCAGGACAAGCGGGCCCTGCTTACAGAGTTCCGTTTACACACCTTTGATGCTATTGAACGACGTATGAGTGCCAATCCGGTGTTGCATTCGTTTCAACTAACGGTGCATGAATACGGTATTTCAGCCGATCTCATCAATGCCTTTCTGAACAGTATGGAAATGGATCTTGACCGTACTTCCTATGATGAAAGCGGATACAAACAATACATCTATGGTTCTGCCGAGGTCATCGGACTTATGTGTCTGCGTATTTTTTGCGAAGGGGATGAAGCACGATATGATTCGCTAAAAGACGGGGCACTGGCCCTGGGTTCGGCCTTTCAGAAAGTGAATTTCCTGCGCGATATGCGCAGCGACCAGGAAGAGCGGGGACGCATTTACTTCCCGGGAGTTGACCTGAAAAACGGTTTTAACGAGCCGGTTAAAAAGGAAATTGAAGACGATATACGCGCTGATTTCCGCAAAGCCAGGAACAGCATTCAGCTTTTACCGGCCGGTTGCCGGTTCGGCGTGTATGTGGCGTATGTTTATTACCTGAAATTATTACAGAAAATAGAAAATATGCCGGCCGGTGATTTGCTTCACAAGCGGGTACGGATCCCGGATATGATAAAAGCATACCTGTTCATTACATCCTACATCCGCAACAAAGCAGGACTTCTTTAAACGCATGAAAACAATTTTCAGATCAACCTTTCTGAGTGTGCTGGTACTTTTATGTGCTGCCGCAGCAAAGGCTCAGGATATTACACAGATCCGTTCGGCTTACAAATCGGCCCGGGAGCTGGAAAGCAGCAACGAAAGTCTGTATAACACACTTCTGAATAAACCCTCGAAATCGGCTACAGAAGTAGCCTATGAGGCGGCTTGTAAGGCCCTTAAAGCAAAGTATGCTTCCAATCCCTACCGGAAACTTTACTGGATCAGGGAGTCAGAAAAGAGCTTTGCTACGGCAGTTGCCATGAATCCGGATAACCTTGAAATACGATACCTGCGTTATGCGGTGGAACTGAACACACCGGCCATTACCGGTTGCAATACACACGTGCAGGAAGACCGTCAGTTTTTGATTCGCGGCATTGGTAACCGCAGTTATCAGTATCATGAAAAGGAACTGATCCCTGAGATCGTAAACTTTTTAAAACTATATTCGAACCTCAGTACTTCCGAGTTGCAAACACTTCGGGAAGCCTTATAGACGGCCATGTATACCTATCTCTGGATCAATATTCTTTCGGTACTTTTTCCGGTACTGTTATCGTTCGATAAAAAAGTGGCTTTCTATAAGGAATTCAAATATGCATTTCCGGCGATCCTAATCACGGCTTCTTTGTTTTGTGTATGGGATTATTTTTTCACGGCCTGGGGCATCTGGGGTTTTAACGACAAATATATTACCGGCATCTGGTGGTTCGGACTTCCCATGGAGGAGGTACTTTTCTTTTTTACAGTGCCGTTTGCCTGCCTGTTTGTATACGCCTGTACAAGGGTTTATTTTCCCAAGGATTTCCTTTCTCGTTCGGAACATGCAATTAGTTTCATCCTCATTCTACTTTCCATCGCCGGTGTTATACTATTCCGCAAGCAACTGTATACTTCTGTAACGATGTTGTTTTGCGGGATGAGTCTTCTCATACGTGTGTGGGCAGGCAAACGAAAGTCGCTCAGCCGTTTCTATGTGGGATATGCCTTTTGTTTACTCCCTTTTCTTATCATCAATAGCATTCTTACATATCTTCCTGTGGTTTGGTATAATAATGCGTTCAACACCGGTGTGCGTATCTTCACGATTCCCGTGGAGGATTCTTTTTATCTGATGGTGCTTCTGCTGTGGAATGTAGGTATATATGAAACTTTGAAACGACGGGTATTGCCAACTGCAACGGAAGCTCCCGCAAACGACAAATTGCCCGGTCATGAATAAAAATGCGGTGGTAGTAGGGGCGGGGCTGGGCGGACTGGCCTGTGGCATACGGCTGGCGGCCAAAGGATGCCGTGTACATATTTTTGAAAGCAATGCCTACGCCGGGGGTAAGGCTACCGAGTATATTCTGGAAAAAACACAAAACGGACAAACCCTCCGTTTCCGCTTTGATGCCGGTCCTTCCTTATTCACCCTTCCCGAGGTTTTCGACGATGTATTTAAAGCCTGCGGAAAGGATCCGCGCGACTATTTTACCTATGAAACACTGGATGAAACATGCCGGTATTTTTATGAAGATGGAACCCGATTAACAGCGTGGGCAAACGCCGGTGCATTTGCCGAAGAAATTGAGAAAAAGACCACCGATAAAGGAACGGCTTTGCTGCAATACCTGCAGCGCATACAGGAAATTTATGCCATTACAGCCGATGTGTTTCTTTATCATTCCCTGCACAAACTGTCGACATACCTGCGTTGGTCAACCCTAGTGTCGTTTTTACGTTTGCACAGGATACGCGCCTTTGTCAGCATGCACCGGGCCAACAAAGCATCGTTCCGTGACCCGAAGATGGTACAACTGTTCGACCGGTATGCCACCTATAACGGGTCCAATCCGTTCCGGGCACCCGGCACATTGGGCGTAGCGGCACATCTTGAATATCACTACGGATCATGCATGCCGCATGGGGGAATTCACAGTTTAACCCGGGCCCTTGTAAAACTGGCAGAGGATATGCTCCCGAGAAAATTCTGAGACAGGAAAAGTCAACATCGGCACTGGTATTTTACTGGGGTGTTGCCAGAACCTTTGATATGCTGGGTGTTCACAATATACTCTTCAGCAAATCCTACGCAACCGAATTTAATGCACTCGAAGCTGGAGAAATAGATACAGATCCAACCGTTTACATTCATTGTACATCCAAGGTACTACCCGGAGATGCACCGGAAGGCATGGAAAACTGGTTTGTGATGATCAATGTGCCGAGGCACAGCGGGCAGAACTGGGAAGAGGTGGCTGCCGGTTGCCGTGCAAACATACTACAAAAGATCAACCGCATGCTGGGTGAAAACATAGAGCCAAGCATCGTTGCCGAGCGCATCCTTACGCCCCAGTCAATTGAATCTCTTACCTCTTCTTTCGGCGGGGCATTGTACGGAAATGCCAGTAATTCCATGTTTGCAGCGTTTCTCAGGCACAGTAATTTTTCATCCGCCATCCGAAATCTCTATTTCGTAGGAGGCAGTGTTCATCCCGGGGGAGGCATGCCGCTGGTGCTTAACAGTGCGCGTATTGTAAGTGATTTAATAAAGTAATTCTTCCGAATCCAAACAAAACCCGGTGCGGTTTGTAATCTTAATAGTAGTTTTGTACATATGATTGTTACCGTTTGCCGAAAAGCACATTTCAATGCTGCACACCGTTTACATCAGCCCAAATGGAGTGATGAAAAGAACCGTGATGTTTTTGGTGTGTGCAACAATCCCAATTATCATGGACACAATTATGAGTTGATCGTAAAGCTTACCGGAACGCCCGATGCCGATACCGGATATGTTTACGACCTGAAACTGCTGAAAGAACTCATCGAAACAGAGATCGAGAGCCGGTTCGATCACAAGAACCTGAATCTGGATACCGACGAATTCAAAGACCTGAATCCAACAGCCGAAAATATAGCCGTAGTGATATGGAACATTCTCCGGTTGAAAATTGAAAACCATCTTAAATTATCAGTAATACTTTATGAAACTCCCAATAACTTCGTCGAATTTGAAGGATAGGATATCAGCAATGGCGGATGAGATCGGTGATAATCATATCAGCACCTCAGCCGATACCCCGTTACGTGCTGATGCATTTGCTCTGGACGATGAAGTGAAAATTGAACTCATTGAAAAGCATTTCCGGGAGATCATGCTGATACTGGGCCTCGATCTTAACGACGACAGTCTGCAGGGCACCCCACGCCG
>JBGAVF010000115.1:0-8632 GCA_044228315.1 Bacteroidia bacterium
AACCCCCAACATGCTTCTGATCAATCAAACCTCTGTGAACAACGACCCCGGCCCGGTGAGCCGCCTTATTGCCGATAACTACGCCGATATGTTCACATACCAGTCCATGGTGAATATGGGTAAGTAAAAAACAGCATTACATCCGGTTGCCATTCAACGATCCTTCTTTTAGTATCCAAAATAGTATTGCAGGACTAAAAGGTATCATTATGCTTTTACCACGCATTATGAATTTTCCTGCTTCGTTCATATAGCCGAAGCATGACTGGTACAGCCGTTGATTCAACGGAGCGGCATAGGAAAAGAATATGGACTACTTCCTGAGACAGAGGTCATAACTATGTCCGTTTGATACTACGGTTACGGTCAGCGGGCTTTTGTATAGAATAAAGAGACGACTACCATAAAATGGAAAAAGCAACCCCGTTGAAGGATTGCCTTTTTTATTCTGAAGAGAATGTATTCCCTCAATTAATGTCCCATTTCGCTGATGAAACGGATACGCATCAGTTGTAGTTCTTCACGTGAATAATCTCCGTCGAAGTAATCATTCGCTGCTACCAGGTCATCGGTGGGCGCCTGACGGAAATAATCGAATATTTCCTGTTGCTGGGCCTCATCCATGAGTCCGTTGATATAATACCGGATATTCAATTTGGTACCGCTGTTCACGATCTGTTCGATCTCATCGATCATTTCATCTTTCGACATGTGAGCGGCTTTTGCCATATCGGAGATACCCACTTTCTTGTCGATATTCTGAATGATGGAAACTTTTTTACCGGATTTATTCACCACGGATTTCACAACGATATCCTGAGGCCGTTCAATATCATTGGCCTCCACATATTTCTCAATGGTGCTTAAAAACTTCTTACCAAACTTGTGGGCCTTTCCTGCCCCTACACCCTGTATGTTGGTGAGTTCTTCCATGGTCACCGGGTACTTGGTAGCCATATCGCTGAGGCTGGGATCACTGAAGATCACATACGGTGGAAGGTTGTGTTCCTTGGCCACCTGTTTACGTACATCTTTAAGCAAGGTCATCAGGGCCTCATCGAGGGTGCCACCGGAAGCTGCGGCCACAAAATCGTCTTCATCATCAATGCGCTCAAAGGTATTGTCGAGCGGCATGGTGAGTTTGGTTGGTTTTTTCAGCCAGTTTTTTCCTTTTTCATTCAGAATAAGCATGCCGTAGCTCTCAATATCCTTGGTGATGAGTCCGTTCAGCAGGCTCAACCGGAGCACGGCCTTCCAGAAGTTCTCATCACGGTCCTTTCCGATGCCAAAGCATTCGTTGGCATCATGACCGAATGTAATTACTTGTGGCTTTCTCAGCCCGGTGATTACATTCACCACATGTTCCAGGTTCACCAGGCAATCGAGCTTGGAGATGGTGGCAAGGGCACGTTTAACAGAATCGGTAACATCTTCTTCCTTTTTCGGATGCCGGCAGTTATCGCACATTTTGTTGCAATGCTTGGCATCAAACTCTTCTCCGAAATAATGGAGGAGCATTTTACGCCGGCAGGTAGACGACTCGGCAAAGGATGCGGCTTCAAACAGCAACAGTCCGCCGATCTCTTTTTCCGCTACCGGCTTATCCTTCATAAAGCTTTCCAGTTTTTCCAGATCGCTGTAATTATAGAACATAAGGCAATCGCCCACAAGGCCATCGCGACCGGCACGTCCGGTTTCCTGATAATACCCTTCCAGCGATTTCGGTATGTCGTGATGAATTACAAAACGAACATCGGGCTTGTCGATGCCCATGCCAAAGGCGATGGTGGCAACAATCACATCCACATCCTGCATGAGGAAGGCATCCTGTGTTTTGCTGCGTTGGGCAGCTTCCAGTCCGGCATGATACGGCAATGCCTTTATCCCGTTCACGTTGAGCACCTGTGCCAGTTCTTCCACTTTCTTGCGGCTCAGGCAATAGATCACACCGCTTTGTCCGGGACGCTGACGCACGAAGCCTACGATTTCTTTGAATACACGGTCTTTGGTCAGTTTCGGCCGAACTTCATAATACAGGTTACTTCGGTTGAATGAGGATTTGAAAACGGTGGCATCCTCCATCTGAAGATTCTTCTGGATATCGGACTGCACTTTCGGGGTAGCGGTGGCTGTCAGGGCCATCATGGTCACCTCCGGTCCGAGCTGTTTCACCATTTCCTTTATGCGCCGGTATTCGGGACGAAAGTCGTGGCCCCATTCCGAAATACAATGCGCTTCGTCCACGGCTACAAGCGACACCTTCAGCTTTTTAAAGAACTCAATGGTTTCATCTTTTTTCAGGGTTTCCGGAGCGATATACAGCATTTTGGTTTTGCCGTCGGTGATATCATCCTTCACCCGTTTTATTTCGGCCTTATTCAGGGATGAGTTGAGAAAATGGGCCAATGATGTATTCTCTGCAAAACCGCGGATATGATCCACCTGGTTTTTCATGAGGGCGATGAGTGGGGATACAATGATGGCCACCCCGTCCATCATCAGGGCGGGTAACTGATAGCATAAGGATTTGCCGGCACCGGTGGGCATAATTACAAAAGTGTCGTTACCGGCCAGGACATTATTGATAATATCCTCCTGCATGCCTTTGAACTTATCAAATCCAAAGAAGCTTTTTAAAACCTGTCGCGGATTCTGACCAATAACAGAAACCACTTTTTCTTCGGAGAGTGCCCGCTGGGGAGCAGCCTTCGAAGCTTTTTTATTGTCACTATCTGATTTTTTAGCTGCCGGTTTTTTTACTGCACTCTTCTTCGCGGTAGTAGCCATATATTATGTTGCAATTGTGTTGTGTGAAATCTCTGTAAATACAGGAATTGAACCCGTTTGTTGCCAGAGAAGATCGGAAATTCAGGGGGGATCGGTCTCTTGCTCTTCAATTCAATTTACAGTTTAAAATTAAACAAAAAAATCATACGAAACCAAATTATTTATAAAAAAGACCAAAATGTTGCGCTATGTCAACCACCGGCCACAAATGGGAAAAGGCATAAAAAAACCGGGCTTTACGGGCCCGGCTTCTTTTATTAAAAGGTGATTAAACTTACTTAATGTTCAGCTTCAGTTTCACGGCTGCTGTAATATCATCGGCATCAGAAGAGTACAGGATATTGGAGCCTGCCGTCTGGTTATTATCCAGTACGTAGCTGTATCCTTTTTCCTTGGCTACCAGGGCAATGGCTTCTTTCAGTTTCTTGATCACCGGTTCGAGGATCACCTGTCCCTGTTTGCTCATCTCATCCTGTGCGGCCTGTCCGAATTCATCCATACGCTCTTTCATAGCCATCAGTTCCTTTTCCTTGGTTTCCTTTATCAGATCCGGGGTGGCTTTGTCGCTTGCCAGTTTAGCATACTCTTCATACTTTTTTCTGTATTCCGAGTCCATATCGGCATAGCTCGACTGGTATACTTTCTTCACGCTGTCCATTTTCATGTTGGCGATCTTATACTCATCCATTTTCTCCATTATGTCATTGGCATTCAGGTGGGCGATTTTACTTCCCTGAGCATTAAGGCCTGCAAATGATGCCATAAAGACAATGGCCAGGAAGGAACGAAAAATACTATTCATGCGGTTCATTATATAAATTGATTGTTGTGGTTTACGGGCGGCAAAGGTGTGCTTTTCCGCTCTTATTTAAAAATTTTACTTGTCTTTCGGCTTGTCTTTGGTGTCTTCTACGGTATATCCCATTAGCTCCAGTACGTCATCGCTAAGGTCGTACTTAATATTGGCAACCAGCATCACCATTTCACCGTTCTTATCGAAAATGAAATCGAGTCCCCGTTGTTTGGCGATTTTCTGTACGGCATCAAATATTTTGTCCTGCAGCGGTTTGATCAGTTCCTGACGTTTCTTTTCCAGTTCACCTCCTTGCCCGAATTTTGATTTCTGATATTCTTTCAGGGCCTTTTCCTTGTCTACGATTTCCTGTTGTTTCTTCTGCTGCTGATCTTGAGTGAGTACTACCTGTTCAGCCTGGTAATCCTTGTACATGCGGTCGATCTCCGACAAACGCTTTTCTATTTCCTTCTGCCATTCGGCACTCATATCATCCAGTTTTTTCTGTGCCGATTTATATTCCGGCATCTTATCCAGCATGTATTCAGTATCCACAAAGGCGAATTTCTGTGCTTTCAGCGATGTGGCTCCGGCAGTAATAAGGGCCAGCAGCAACACAATAATTTTAGTTGAGTATTTCATGATCTGTAAATTTTAGAATTACTTTATCTTCTTTAATAATTGTACCAGTTTTAGCCGGTATGCATTTCATTGCACAAAATTAACATTTAAAAGGCTTGCCCGATGCTAAAGTGGAAATTCCATTTCTGCACGCCCACCGGATTGTCGAAGCCGTACCCGTAATCCAGTCCCAGCAATCCCAGCATTGGCAGGAATACACGTACCCCCACACCGGCCGAACGATACAACTCGAACGGATTGTAATACTTAAATGCATTGTATGGCTTTCCGGCCTCCAGAAAGGTTAGTCCGTAAACGGTAGCCGCCTGTCCGGTAGTGATTGGGTAACGCAGCTCCAGCGTATAACGGTTAAAGATGGTGCTTCCGCCGGCATGTGCCTCGTAGCGTTCGGTAAGGCTACGGTCGGCATAGCCGCGCATACCCACCGGCTGCGTATTGAAGTTGGCATAACCGGTTAACTCACTGCCCCCCATCACAAAACGGTCAAACGGCGGTACATCATACTTTTTATTATAGGTACCCATGAAGCCGAAGCTGGCTTTGGCGTAAAGTACAAACTTATACGGCAACGGGGTAAACCACTGGGCATCGAAGGTCCATTTATGATATTCTACCAGCCGGTTACGATCCGACAGAGAGGCCCCTTCGTAGTCGTAGTTCTGACGGAACAGGGAATACGGAGGCGTAAGCAGCATGTTCAGCGAGAAGTTAGAACCCTGGGTAGGGAAAATAGGGTTGTCGATGGAATTGCGCGCAATGGTTAGCTTATAATTGAAATTGTGTGATATGCCGTTGTTGAACGTTTCTGTTCCGCCTTTCCCGTCGCTGATCGAAATCAACGGGTAATTCTTCAGATCATACAACTGATAGGTAAGGGCGTTATTCATGGTGAAGAAGTCATCGGGCCATTTCAGTCGTTTTCCCAAACCAACACTGGCGCCAATAATTTTCATGAGTGTTTTCTTCGGATCACTGTATTTCAGATAATCTCTCGACAACAGGGTGTAATAGGTACTGATGCTGAAGTTGTTTGGATGTTTTCCTCCGAGCCAGGGCTCCATAAAGGAAAAGTTGAACGATGAATAGCTGGAGCCGGACGACTGGGCACGGATGCTGAGACGCTGTGCCTCACCGGTGGGTACCGGGGCCCATCCGCCTTTACGGAACATTTTATTGGCAGCGAAGTTATTCAGCGATAAACCAAGTGTACCCACAATGAAGCCACCTCCCCATCCGCCTTGCAGCTCGATCTGATCAGACGGCTTCTCTTCCACAATATATTCCAGGTCGACGGTGCCCGATTCGGGATGCGGGATCGGATTTACGTTTCCCTTTTCCGGGTTGAAGAATCCGTTCTGTGCCAACTCACGCTGGGTACGGATTATATTGGAACGGTTGAACTTGTCGCCGGGCTTGGTGCGCAACTCACGCAGGATCACGTGATCACTGGTTTTTGTATTTCCTTTTACGGTGATATTATTAATGATGGCCTGCTTGCCTTCGTAGATACGGAATTCAAGGTCGATCGAATCTTTCTCAACCATTACTTCCACCGGTGTGATATTGAAGAACAGGTACCCGTCGTCCATATACAACGAACTCACATCGGCACCGCCTTCGTTGTAGGTCAGTTTCTTATCGAGGAGTGACTGGTTGTACAGATCGCCCTTGCGGATCCCCAGCACCTGGTTGAGTTGATCATCGGAATATTTGGTATTGCCAACCCAGCGGATGTTGCGAAAATGGTACTGAATGCCTTCATTCACTTTGATCTTCACCAGCATGCGGTTTTTGGAGATATCAAAGAAGGTATCGGTTACGATCTCCGCATCCCGGTATCCTTCGGCATTGTATCGGGCAATGATCTTTTCCTTGTCGTCGCTGAAATCCGTTTCCTTGAACTTTCCACCCTGAAAGATATACCAGCGGAATTTCTTGGTGTTCTTCATGGACCGGCGCAACTTGGAAGAGGCGATATTCTGGTTGCCTTCGAACACGATATCCTTGATACGTACTTTGGCCCCCCGTTCTACATCAAATACGAGGATGCTGCTGTTACGCTTCGTGGTATCGTTGATCTCGGTAACGTTCACCTTCACATTGCTGTAACCCTTCCCAACATAGTAGGAACGGATATTGTCGAGTGCTTTGCTCTTCAGGTAATCGTTTACAATATCCCCCGATTTTATTTTCAGTTCATCCCTCAGGTTTTTAGACTGCGATTTGGTAAGGCCGTGAATGGTGAATTTGGAAAGGCGTGGACGTTCCTCTACCTTGATCAGCAGGGATATCTTATCGTCTTCTATTTTTGTAATGAACACTTTGATGTCGCTGAAAAAACGCTGGCGCCAAAGGTTCTCAATGGCCCGTGAAATTTCTTCGCCCGGCAGCACAATGGTTTGCCCTATGTTCAGTCCGGCGATATTATGAATTAAAATGTCTTTATCCAGAAACTGCACTCCTTCCATTTCCACCGCAGCAAGAATGTATTTCTTCGGGCTGTCGAAATCCGGTTCGTAATATTTTGTCTGGGCCCGGGATGCTATGGAAATCATCACCATCATCAGCACCCAAGCACTTATTTTTTTTAGAAACATCTTCTCTCTTGTTTGTTATTCGTTTTTAATTTTTATCCGGGTTGATCTGTTCGCTGGTTTTGCCGAACCTGCGCTCCCTGTTCTGATAATCGAAAATGGCCTCGTAAAGGTTTTCTCTCCGGAAGTCGGGCCATAAAATATCGGTAAAGTAAAACTCGGCATAGGCCAGTTCCCACAGCATAAAGTTGCTGATGCGGTGCTCTCCGCTGGTACGGATCATTAAATCGGGGTGCGGGAACCGTGACGTTGAGAGGCGGGCATTAATAATGTCTTCATTGACCGCTTCGGGCTGTAAGGCCCCCTTCGATACTTCTTCTGCTATTTTCTTCACAGCCATGGTGAGGTCCCATTTCGCACTGTAGCTCAGTGCCAGAATTAATGTGGTGCGGCTGTTGCCGGCGGTCAACTGAATGCATTCGGTAAGCTCTTTGCGGCATTGTTCGGGCAACTGACCGATATCCCCAATCGCTTCCAGACGAATATTATTCTCCATCAGTGTTTTCGTTTCTTTCCGAATGGTACGCACCAGCAGTTCCATGAGGGCATTCACCTCGTATTTCGGGCGGTTCCAGTTTTCGGTGCTGAAGGCATAGAGTGTTACGTATTTTATGCCCAGCTCGGCCGATGCTTCAATCGTTTCCCGAACAGATAAGATGGCATTTTCATGCCCGAAAATACGCATGAGCCCTTTGCTTTTTGCCCAACGTCCATTCCCGTCCATAATGACGGCGATATGCGTTGGTAAATTTGAAGGGTCCAGTCTCTCTTTAAAACTCATGAAATGTGCCTGCAATAAACGGGGCCGAAGGGCCCGATTCCCATATTACGTAAGGAAGCACGCAAAGTTACTAAAAATGATAACATGGAGAAGGTTTGATTCGGTAGGACAGATGAATGCCGGCGATTGCATACCAGTCAACAGGATTTACATCTCCCCGCTGTTTATTGAGTGAACTGAGGGGTACATCCGATCGTTCTACCGAGCGGTCGCTCATGTGTGCTGCAATTCTCGACATCCCGTTCAGGTCGGGGTAAACACCGCTCACGTCGTCGAGATAATCCGTGAATGTCATTCGGAAACCGATCTCAGGTGCCAGGATCCAGGTTTGGTTGAGGTTGAGCTTATACCCCATTCCGAATGGGATCGCAATGGTAAAGGGCATATACGACTTGCCTTCTGTTTTTAAGGTACGTAATGCGTATGTATTACCGCCATATTCCGCTTTCGGACTGTGCATGGTGAATGCTATGCCATGCATTACATAAAACGTCTCCTTATTGGGCAGGTTGCCTATGGCGTATGGCTTGAAGTTGAATTCAAAAATGGCGGCAAATTCGTTGAGGTTGTTATAAAAACTCAGATTCCTCAGGTTCTGAGTATACACGGCATCATCGGAACCGATAATTTTTGCATATGTGTACCCCAGCCGAAACGACCAGTACTGGGTCATGTTTTTTTTCAGGAAGAAGCCTGCACTTTCCCTGGCATTTTTAGCCACGAGCCGGGGTGACAGATCGCCGAGATAGTTTGTGCCTCCGGCGCTGACACCGATCTCATAGCGCTGGGCAGGGCTTAGTAAGTAAAGGGCGATGCATCCTATGAGGAGAATTTGTTTCACAGCGTGTGCGGAACCTGAAAAAGGGATCCGGTCTTAAAAAGTACTGCAGCGGTATTTTGATTTTTTATAGAATGTATAGCTCAGCCATACACCGGTGAAACCATACCAGTCCTGATTGGTGGGGTTTCCGCGTATATTTCCTTTTGGATTTTCTACACCCGGTAGCACTTCATAGGTACGGTCGGCAAGTTTGC
>JBGAVF010000116.1:0-9187 GCA_044228315.1 Bacteroidia bacterium
CTGACGAACCAGCTCATCGTGGGTGCCGGTTTGGATCACTTCTCCATGGCTTAATACTACCAGCATATCGGCATGTTGAATGGTGCTGAGACGGTGCGCGATCACAATACTTGTGCGGTGCTGCATCAAATGATCCAGTGCATCCTGCACCAGGCGTTCACTCGTAGTATCCAGCGCGCTGGTGGCTTCGTCGAGGATAAGTATGTCGGGGTTCTTTAACACAGCACGGGCTATGCTTACACGTTGCCGTTGTCCTCCGCTCAGCTTTGAACCCCGTTCTCCAATATTGGTATCCAGCCCTTCATTGCTTTGTTCAATAAAATCCCAGGCATTGGCCACGTGTGCCGCATCAGTGATCTGTTCTTCGGTTTTATCGGGCATACCAAAAGTGATATTGTTGCGTATGGTATCATTGAAGAGGATACTCTCCTGTGTCACCAGCCCCA
Organism: Bacteroidia bacterium; assembly: GCA_044228315.1. Lineage (GTDB taxonomy): Bacteria > Bacteroidota > Bacteroidia > UKL13-3 > UKL13-3 > CAINMV01. The sequence continues at coordinate 447 of JBGAVF010000116.1, forward strand.
TATGTTTGCGCAGACTGCCCAGATCGTACTGCTTAATATTTATTCCGTCGATGAGAATTTCACCTTCCTGCACATCGTAGAAACGAATAATCAGATCGGCAAGGGTTGATTTTCCGCTACCCGACGGTCCCACCAGCGCCACGGTTTTTCCTTTCTCAATTTTGAGGTTAATGTTCTTCAGCACATATTCCTGATCATAGCGGAACCACACATTGCGAAACTCGATGCTGTGATGAAATCCATCCATCTGTTTTGCTTCCGGCGCATTGATGATCGTTTCCGGTGCATTCAATATTTCTTCCACGCGTTCAAGGCTGGCCGCTCCGCGCTTTACCATGTTATAGGCATTGCTCAGGGCTTTGGCCGGTGAAATTACCTGTGTGAATAAAAGCAGGTAAATGATGAATGTGCTGGCATCGAGTGAACTGTCGCCACGCACCACCATGCCTGTACCCACCCATAACAGTACCAATACCGTGAACACGCCCAATACCTCACTCGCCGGTGATGATGCATCGTGTCGGCGGTTATTGGCAATGGCCAGCCGGGTTACTTCCTGATTCTGCTGCATGAAACGGGCCCGCATATCCGACTCGTTGTTAAAGGCTTTTACAATGCTCATGCCGCTGATGGTTTCTTCCAGCATGCTCAATATCTGACCCATGCGTACCTGTATCACCTTGGCCTCCCGGCGCAGCACCATACCTATACCGGCGATCACCAGCCCCGATACCGGCAGCAGCAACACCACGATGAGCGTGAGTTTCGGACTGATGAACACAAGGCATATAATGGTAGAGATGATGGAAACCGGTTCCTTAAAAACCGATTCAAGGGCCATAAGCACACTCCACTCAATTTGTGAAAGATCGTTGCTAAAGCGTGACAACAGGTCGCCCTTTTTTTCGTTGTTGAAATAGGAAACAGGCAGGCGAAGGATCTTGGTATAGATCTGATTGCGAAGGTCGCGAATGATGTTTTTGCGTAACGGCGTGATCACATAAAGAGCCAGGTAAATGAACAGGTTCTTTAACAATACCCCGGTGATGATGAAGAGCCCGATAAAAATGACTGCACCCTGTGTACCTTGTTCATGCTTCACCTGCGTGAGGTAATATTTAAAAGCATTTACCACATAGTTCAGCGAAGGCTGCCAGGCCGGAAGTGCATTCACTTCGTTGTTTTTGTCGAACAACAGGTTGAGAAACGGGGCGAGCAGGGTGAGGGATACAATACCGAAAACAATTCCCAGCAGGTTGAACAGAATATTTCCAAACGCATAGCGCTTGTAGATGATGACGAACCGGAACAGCTTTCTGAAATCTTTCAAGAAGAAAATTTTAAGGGGCAAAAATACAACTATTGGTACATCAAACTGCAACCCCGCACATCGCTGTGGTCTTTTCGTCCCAGCACTTCAAAGGAACCATCCGCATGCAAAAGGCCCAGATCGTCGGTGGCGAGGAAGGCACAGGAATGGATATTGCACAGATCCACCAGGTGCAGGGCACCGGCGCGCCCTGACGGCAAATGGGTGAGCGGGTCGTTGATCTCAGCGGCCAGCACCCGCAGGGTGGAAGGGGGGTTGAATATGCCGGACCCGGATGAATACGCCTGGGAGAGCATTTCGGTCATACCATATTCGCTGTGGATGCCGGGCACCTGAAAGGCACGCATGAGCCGGGCATGCACCGCTTCACGCTGCAACTCTTCCCGTCGTCCTTTCATGCCTCCGGTTTCCATCACGGTGGTATGATGCAGGGGCATTGGAAACTGTTCGGCGAAGTCGAGCAGGGCATAGGTAACACCGATCAGCAGCGTGGGTATTTTTTGTGCCTCGTTGTATAACAGCTGCTCATACAGCGCTTCAAAATTGTGAAGAAAGAAATTGCTTTGCGGATAACGGCTTTGACGTATCAGCGATTCGGTCATATACACCAGCGAGGAGCCGCTGCGTTCCAGATAGGAAGGCAGTAACCCCAGAATACAATAGTTCTCAGGTGAACCGTAAAAGGTTGAAAAAGCATGGGTGAAACTCCAGTTGTACAGATCCAGATCGGGCACATAATGCCGGGATGGCACTCCGCCCCCGGTGGTGCTGCTGCTGAAACAGAATCCGGTTGTGTTTTGAGCATCGGCAACGCGGTGCGTTTTGAAAAAGGACACCGGAAGAAACGGAACCAGTGCAAGTTCGGTCACTGTCTTCGGGTCAATGCCCAGAAGCTGCACGAAATCGCGGTACACCGGAACCTGTGTGGCCTGAAACCTGAAAAGGTCAAGCGCCAGCGATTCGAAGTCGAAGGAACCCGAACGAAGCCGGGAAGAAACATCAGACAGTGTGTACATGCAGGTTTTTCCGCACCAAAGATAGGGTATTGAGCCGGCTATGGCTTTTGCAAAACATATCCATCGTGGCGAAAGTGCTGGTTGGTTGTATGGAATCAAACATCAAAATCCTGACAGAATGTCAGTGTGAATTCGTAATTTTGCACCCCTATTCTATGGATACTACACCTGTTTCAGCCAAGCGAAAGTTATTTCTGGAGAGCTACGGATGTGCCATGAACTTTGCCGACAGCGAAGTGGTGGCTTCTATTATGGCTACTGAAGGCTACGAGGCCACCAAAGATATTAATGAAGCCGACGCTATTTTTTTAAATACCTGTGCCGTTCGTGACAATGCCGAACAAACCGTTTGGAACCGCCTTACCCAGATAAAACACAACGAGAAAAAAAAACCGGCCCTCGTGGTTGGGGTGCTGGGCTGCATGGCCGAGCGACTCAAAACCGATCTTATGGATAAGGAACCCATGGTGGATCTTATTGTGGGTCCGGATGTTTACCGCGATATTCCCAAGTTGCTGAATGAAGTGGACGACGGACAGCGCGCCATGAATACCATTTTGAGCAAGGAAGAGACCTATGCCGAGATCGCTCCCGAGAAACTCGACGACAACGGTGTAACCTCGTTCGTAAGCATTATGCGGGGCTGTGATAATATGTGTGCTTTTTGTGTGGTGCCATTCACCCGGGGCAGGGAACGCAGCCGCGATCCGTACAGTATTGTGAGGGAATGCATTCAGCTCCAGGATATGGGCTACCGCGAAATTACCCTGCTTGGACAAAATGTGGACAGCTACAAGTGGAGCAACGTAAGCAATACAAAAAAAGATATTGAGCGCATGGAGCGTCAGGGCGTGAACACCGCCGATAAAGCCACCCGTGACCTCATCGCCGAACTGACGCGCAGATCGATGGGAAAGTACCGGTATCACGGCTGGATCGGCAGAGGTGCCGCTGGAACAAACCGAGATCGTATCGTTTCATCAGTTGCTGGAAATGGTGGCGAAAGCGGTGCCCCTGTGCCGCATCCGTTTCAGCTCTTCGCATCCGAAAGATATTACCGATGATGTGTTGTATGTGATGAAGAAATATGAAAACATCTGCAACTACATACACCTGCCCATGCAAAGTGGCAACGACCGTATTCTCCAACTCATGAACCGCACCTACGACCGGGAATGGTTTATGCAGAAGGTACTCCGTATCCGCGAACTGATTCCCGATTGTGGTATCAGCACCGATGTGATCGCCGGCTTTTGTTCCGAAACGGAAGAAGAGCATAAGGAAAGCATGGAGTTGATGGCCTGGGCGAAATTTGATTTTGCGTTCATGTACTTTTACAGCGAACGTCCCGGCACACTGGCCGCAAGGCAGTATCCTGATGATGTGCCGGAAGAAGTGAAGAAGCGCAGACTGCAGGAGATCATAGACCAGCAAAACCGTATCAGCAAGGAAAAGAATACCACCTTCATAGGTCAGACATTTAAGGTATTGATCGAAGCCGATTCAAAACGCTCGGCCGAAGACTGGAGAGGACGTAATGATGCGAACATTGTATGCATATTCCCGAAAAACGGGGTAGCAAAACCCGGCGATTACGTGAATGTATTTATTGAAAGAAGTACACAAACCAGTTTGATCGGGAAGATACTTTAGTTGAATGTCACGCAGAGGCGCAGAGGACGCAGAGGGAATGTCACGCAAAGGAGAAGTGAGAATGCACGCAGATACCTTGAAAAAGCAAGCGATTGAATAGCATAAGATTGAATGAAGCAAGCTATTAAGCGGTATACCATTCATAGGAAATAAATTTTAAACCATTGAATAACAGAAGAAAATGTCACTTAAGGAAAATGAAATTTCAGCTTTTGTGTTGGACAGATGTATTCATATTCATAATGAATTAGGCCCGGGATTATTTGAGAGTGTATATGAACATGCATTGTGTTATGAACTGGCCAAACACGATTTTTATTTTGAAAGGCAAAAAGGAATACCGGTTGTTTATGAAGGAACAAATTTGGAACTTGGCTTTGTTGCTGATATTATCGTAGAGAACAAAGTGATCATTGAAATAAAGTCAATTGATGCAATAGCTCCGGTTCATTTTAAGCAAGTCCTGACCTATTTACGATTGACCGATTGCAAATTAGGCTCACTAATAAACTTCAACACCGAAAAAGTGAAGGATGGTTTTCACCGGATAGTCAATAATTTATAGAACGCTTTGCGCCCTCTGCGCTCTCTGCGAGAAAAATATCAAAAAACAATCATCATGGGCATATTATCACCCCTTATAAAAAAACTCATAAACCCGCTGGAACTGGCGCGGATACTGAAAATGCAGCGAAACCGGAAGAAGGTGGAACGGGTGTATGACGATGCCCAGCTTAAACTGTACGGACAAATACTGAAAGGGGATTTCCTGCATTACGGCTACTTCGACGACCCGAATATTAAAGCTGAGGATATTTCCCTCAACATGATCTACCATGCTCAATGGCGCTATGCCGATCTGCTGGCATCCAAAATTGAAAACACACAGGGTGAAATTCTGGATATCGGCTGCGGTATGGGAGGGCTTATCAAGATCTTGCTTGAGCGAGGCATGAAACCGGTGGCACTCACCCCCGATAAAACGCAGATCCATCATATCACGGAAAAATATCCGCAGGTGCAGCGATACCATTGCCGGTTTGAGGATATTCCCCTGGAAGAAAACAGGAACCGTTTCACCACCCTTATCACCTCCGAGAGTTTGCAGTACCTGAAACTGGATGAGGCCCTTCCGTTGTTATATAACATCAGCACTCCCGATGCCCAATGGGTGGCCTGCGACTATTTCCGTACCGGCGACAAGGCAGAAAAATCGGGACACCAGTGGAATGTGTTTTTGGAAAAACTGCATGCCAGCGGATGGGAGATCGTATACGAACAGGATGTAACCCCAAATATTTTACCAACTATTGCGTACGTATATCACTGGGGGAACAACATACTGAAACCCCTGGTGGATTTTGGCATCGGAAAAATGGAAGTGAAAGCACCGGGATGGCATTATGCTGCTGCCGAAACCATTGAAAAATTAAAAGAGAAACTGGAAAAAAATCTGAGAACCGTTGACCCGGAATTATTCGGGGCAAACAAACGGTACAAGTTGCTTGTTTTCAAAAAGAAGTCGAAATAACCATCAAACGAATTTATAGAAATGACACTGCAGGAAGTAAAGAACCGTTTTGATATTGTAGGTAACTCCCCGTTACTAAACCTTGCCATTGAAACTGCCATGAAAGTGGCGCCTACTGAAATGACCGTGCTGATTCAGGGAGAGAGTGGGGTTGGAAAGGAATCGTTCTCAAAGATCATTCATCATTTAAGTAACCGCAAGCACGGCCCCTTCATTGCCATCAACTGCGGGGCCCTGCCCGAAGGTACCATCAACAGCGAACTCTTCGGCCACGAGAAAGGCTCCTTCACCGGGGCCAGTGAAGCCCGTAAAGGGTATTTCGAAACGGTGAATGGGGGTACTATTTTCCTTGATGAGATCGGTGAACTGCCGGGCGACACACAGGCGCGGTTGCTTCGTATTCTCGAAAGCGGAGAGTTCATTAAAGTGGGCAGCAGCAAGTCGCAAAAGACGGATGTACGTGTGGTAGCTGCCACCAACAAAGACCTCTACCAGCTGGTGAGTCAGGAGAAATTCCGTGAGGATCTGTATTACCGGTTAAGCACTGTGCCCATTCGTGTGCCCTCACTCCGCGAACGGGGCAACGATATCCATTTACTGTTCCGTAAATTTTCTCAGGACTTTTCCGAAAAATACAAATGCACACCAATTACATTAGAACCGGAAGCCGTGCAGGTGCTTCTTAACCAGAAATGGGAAGGCAATGTGCGTCAACTGAAAAATATTGTGGAGCAGATGATCGTGCTTGAAACCGATCGTGTTGTGAATGCAGAGGTACTGCGTAAGTACCTGCCCCAGGAAAATTACTTGCCGGCCACCACCCCTTCCGCCAATGAGAAAGCCATGAGTGAACGCGATATCTTTTACAAGGTATTATTCGATGTGAAGAATGATCTGAATGACCTGAAGAAAGTAGTGTACAGCATGATGCAGGGCAATATAAAACCGGAACTGTTTCAGGATGATGCGGTATCGCATCCGGAAGTTATTACCCCTGCCCCGGGCAGTTTTTCCAGTAACTTCATACGCAACGCGGCTCCGAAGAATGAAACCATCATTCATATTGAGGAAGCCCCGAAGAAGACCGATAAGTTGAGTTTGGAAGAGCAGGAGAAGGAAATCATACGCAGGGCCCTCATCAAGCATAAGGGGCGCCGCAACCGGGCCGCCCGTGAACTCGGCATCAGTGAACGCACCCTGTACCGTAAAATTAAAAATTACGGTTTCGAGGAACTTGATAATTAAAAACAGTTTTTTATTTTTGTCGTAATAAAAATAAACCCGGTGTCGCCGGAGTGGGTAAAAAAACATTTCCTATAACCTTCGGGTTGTATTCCAGTTATGTGATTTCCCTGTTCCGGTAAAACACCACAACTAATTACGACCTATGAAAAAACCACTGTTCCTTACAGGGCTGTTATGCGCTGTATTTTCCAATCTGTTTTCAATCAACAAGTATCCTCATGCTAACATCGACTGGAGTACCGGACCCTGGTACACGGCGGCATCCGGAGGTACGGTAACTACCAAACCTGCTGCCGGCGATGACGTGTACACCAATGGCTTTGTGGTTGCGGTATCTGCCGATGAAACCTGCGACAACCTCATCACTACCAACGTAAGCGGTGCCATTACCATTGCTTCGGGAAAAATGCTGACCGTTCGGGGTACATTGAATAATGCGAATACCTCATTAACCACCGATATCATCGGAGGAGCCGGTACCGTACGTTTTACCGGGGCTGTGAATGCCAATATTCTGGGAAGCAACTGGTCGGCCAATCAGGTGTTTCAGCATATTATTTTCGATCCCGGTCCGGGTGTTACACTCACAACCGCATCACTCACCAACATCAAACTGGATGGTACCTGCGAAGTGCTCTCCGGTTCACTCATCATGGGAGCCGCCTCCGAATTGAGAGGAACGGCTTCTGCTGTTTTGCAGATCGATTCCGGCGCCGGTATGAGCATATCCGGTCAGATCCGGTCGAGCAGTACCGCTGCTTCCTATTTTCCAACGGTTGTAATCAATGGTATGCTTACAACCAATAGCTATATAAACACCATCAATTTTACTTTAGGTAACAGCGGAGTTTTTAAAACGGCTTTTTCCGGAACCAACAATTCCGAAGGGTGGTGGTACAATACCTCCCGTCCTTCATCGGTGACCCTTAACGGAGTCGTGGAGTACAATGCATCCGCTTCACAACTCATCGCCGGAAATGCTTCTGCACCTTTTGCTTATTCACATCTCACCCTTTCGGGCTCCGGAGTGAAAAGCCTTTTTCAGAATACGGCGGTAACCGATACACTGGAGATCGGAGGCAGTGCCACTTTCAGTGTAAATGCAAAAACACTTACATACGGAAGCAATGCGGTACTTTGTTATGCCGGTACCTCAATACAAACGTCCACATCGCATGAGTGGCCCGCCACAGGTGCTGCCACGCATGTATGCATCGGCACCGCAGGGGTGGTTTTGCATGCCCCAAGAACCCTGAATGGCCACGTGCAGTTGAACGGAATACTTACCACCTCGGCAACGAATCTTCTTACAATTGCGTCCGGAGGGTCGGTGGGAACGGCGGGAAGTGCTGGCTTCATCAATGGTCCCTGTGCCAAATACGGCACCACCGATTTTATTTTTCCGGTTGGAAAAGGAAGCAAATATGCCCGTATCGGTATTTCAGGAATAACAAATCCGGTAACCTTTACAGCCGAATATTTCAATACCGGACATGCCGATTCATTGTCGGTGGGAGGGACTCTTACCGGCGGTCGGGTAAGCAGCCTGGAATACTGGGATGTAAGTCCGGATGCAGCCGTTACAGCAAACGTTACATTATACTGGGAAGACAATCAGGCTCAGGGGATTTCGGGTAACTCTAGTTCCGATTTGGTGGTAGCACATTATACAAGTAGCAATTGGATCAGTGAAGGTAACATTGCCGCATCCGGAACCACCTCCGGGTATGTAAAAAGTAACTCCGTTTCAACCTGGAGCCCGTTCACATTTGGATCGCCGAGTAAGAATAATCCGTTACCGGTAAAATTTCTCCACTTCACTATCCGGAATGACGGACCGGTAAACCGGTTAAGCTGGTCCACCGCAACGGAATATAATTCGGAAGAATTCAAGATAGAGCGATCGGTTCACGGAAGTGATTTCCTTGTGATTGGGCATATAAAAGCTGCCGGGGAATCGCTTACC
>JBGAVF010000117.1:0-8602 GCA_044228315.1 Bacteroidia bacterium
GGTGAACCTCGTGCAGGTGGGTATTCGCGCGCAGTGTATTGAAGAAGCACAGCTGATTAAAAAATCGAAGAACATACATACGTTTTACGCACATACCATACGTGAAAAAGCCGGTTGGATGGATGAGGTACTGAAGGCCTGTACCGATGATGTGTATATCACCATCGATGCCGACGGTTTCGACCCTTCGGTGATACCGGCCGTGGGCACCGCCGAACCCAACGGACTCATGTATACAGAAGGGGTAAACCTTTTGAAAAAGGTGATCGCCTCGAAGAACATTGTGGGTTTTGATGTGGTGGAATGTGCCCCCATGAAAGGCAGTATCCTGAGTGAATACACCCTTGCCAAGCTCATGTATAAACTCATCGGGTATATCTCCCTGAAAAAACAAAAGACCGAACCGGCTGTTTCTCCTTCAACCAAGCCAAAGAAAAAATGACCAAACTAAAAGCCGGAAAAAAGGCTCCTGCCTTCTCGGTAAAAAACCAGGACGGAAAAACAGTAAGCCTCAAGGCTTTTAAAGGCAAAAAACTGGTATTGTATTTTTACCCTCAGGCCAATACACCAACCTGTACCACCGAAAGCTGCAACCTGAGCGACAACTACAAACTCCTGCAAAAGGCCAGGTATGAAGTGCTGGGGGTGAGTCCCGACAGCGAAAAGAAACAATCCTCGTTTAAAAAGAAATACAACCTCCCCTTCGACCTCCTGGCCGATACCGATCCATGCGGTGATAAAAGCCTACGATGTGTGGGGCGAAAAAACCACCTTTGGTAAAACATACGACGGACTCATCCGCACCACCTTTCTTATCAATGAAGAAGGGGTAATAGAAGAAGTGATTGAGAAGGTAGAAGCCAAAAACCACGCAGGCCAGATACTCGGGCGCTGAGCTGGCCGGCTTACCCGATTACATGAACATCAGCTGAAATTCCTTTTTCAGGAAATCGAGGGCCTTATGATTCGGTAGTTCATTGCGTTGAATTACTGCTTCCAGTATAGATTTGCTCAACTCCAATCCGGTAGCATCGGGACGCAGGTGCATATAACTCTGGTTAATGAGGTTAATGGTTTGTTCCTTGGCATCCTTTATCACGATCCAGGCCTGGGACGAAAGGTACATCTGCAGCGAGACATTATGGGCATACTCCGCATTGATCTCGTTAATAAGGTTCATTTTTAAATCAAGGGCATTGATACCCCCGGCGGTGTTCCGCATCAGAATACTCTCGGGAGAGATACGTTCCAGGAAGAGCGTCATACGTTCATACGCCTGCAAACGGCTGGGTAAAATCACATTCTGACTTTGTATTTTTAGTTCGATCTGACGTTTTTTGGCTTCGTTATCCAAAAACAAATGCATGATAAAGTAGGCAGCTACCAGGCTCACCAGCGAAGGAATGATCCAGCGACTCAGATCCAGAAAATAGGCGGTAATATCCATATAAGAGTAGTTTCGTTAAGAAAACAAAGTTATGATTAAGACGTAAAAAAGCAAATGATATTTTAAGGGACCGGATTTGTGTGCGGCGCAATGCCTGACCCGTGTCATTCTTTTTACGGAAATGCCTTCCAACATTTGTGTCGGGCCCAACATAAAACACACGCCCCGCTTTCCGTATGAACCACAATACACTCAAACCTCTTACCTTAAAACGATGGGTATGGTTTACCGCACTGGGATGGCTTACCGGATTTGCATGCACCATGCTCATCATTTTTTTATTTGAAGCCCTGCATATTGGCAACCAGTCGATGATCGGGATAGGTATGGGAGCCGGTGTGGGGTTGATACAGGCATTGCTTCTGAAACGGTATCAGCTTTCGGGTAAACACTGGTTCTGGTCAACCTTTATTGGCATGAGTGTGCCCTACCTTTTATATGACCTTGTAAGCCTATTTATTAGCATGAGGCCGGAAACTATTTTACCCATTGCCACCGCCTTAGGCGGACTGCTCGCAGGTACCCTTCAATACTATACTGTATTAAAACCGCATCCGGGTTCTTCCAGATACTGGATTCTGCTTACCGCCGTTGGGTGGTTACTGGCACATGGCTTTTTATTATTCCTGTTTGCCAACGAAAAGCTGAAGCAACTGGAAGTACCTGTAATTCTCATCCTTGTATTTGCCATCTCTTGCATTCTGAGCGGTGGCCCCATACTTGGCCTTATCACCGGGAAAAGCATGGTAAAGGTGGTTCAGCAACAAACCCTGAATACGCCTGAATAACAGGGCGCCCACCCGTTCATGTAAGTCAAGACAAGTACCGTGTCACTTCCTGCCGTGAAGACGATTCTGACTCTCTTCCTGTGCGATCCCCTCCGGGTTTATTACTTTTGTTTTTTTTACCCCCGTTGAACAATTTGCAACTCGTAACCCTGGCATGAAACCGGAAGAAACAATGTATTTATCCATTGGTCAGAAACTGCCCGATGCGGTGCAAAGCCAGATGTTTGGCAAGCCTTGTTTTAAAATCGTAGGAAAAGCATTTATATGCTTCTTTCAGGATGCCATGGTATTTAAGCTCAGCGGCGATACGCATGCCCGGGCCCTGGGGTTGAGCGGTGCAACGCTGTTTGACCCGTCGGGGAAAAACCGCCCCATGAAAGAATGGGTGCAGGTTCCTTCTGAACACAAGGGTCAATGGGGAAAGCTGGCTGAAGAAGCCATGCGTTATGTTCAATCGATATAACAATTCCTTCAGCCTCACCAAAAATGTACACGTTTACCGCAACCCTTGAGATCATTGGAGTGAATCCGTATGTTTCGGTTCCAGAGAAAATACTGAAACAACTAATGAAGGAAGCCGGAAGGGAGAAAGGGCCGTTGCCCATTTGCGGGCAGGTAAATGAGAAGGCATACCGGCAAACACTGGTAAAATACCGGGGGGCCTGGAGGCTGTACGTCAATACATCCATGCTCAGGCATTCGCCCCGGCGCATTGGAGAGCGCCTTATAATTTCATTGGCCTATGACGCTGCCGAACGTTCTATTGCAATACATCCTGCATTACAAAAGGCACTCGATGCAAATACCATTGCCGGGGACCGGTTCAAATCACTGTCCCCGTCGCGCAAACATGAAATAGTACGCTATATAGCCTCGTTAAAAACCGAAGCAAGTGTGGAGCGAAACATTCAGAAAGCCATTGATTTTTTATCGGGGAAAGGACGGTTTGTGGGAAGAGACGCCCCCTGATCAGCGCCGGGAAGCAGAGGTATAACACCAACGCTGCCCTTAGTCTTTCTTTTTACGGAAAGCAGAAATGGCTGTTCTGACGTTCCCGTGTTTTTTCAGCAACGCAGCCGCGCTTTTCTCATCGGCACCGGTTTCCTGCATGATCATACGGATACCCCTATCCACCAGTTTGTGGTTGGTAAGTTGCATATCCACCATCTTATTGCCTTTCACCCGGCCCAGCTTTATCATCACTGCGGTGCTGATCATATTCAGAATCAGTTTTTGCGCTGTACCCGCTTTCATGCGCGTACTTCCGGTAACGAACTCCGGACCGGTGATGCACTCTATTTTATACCTGGCCTCTGCGGCCACCGCACTGTTGCGGTTACATACAATACAGGCCGTGGTTATTTTATATTTACGGCAAGCCCTTAGAGCAGCGACTACATACGGCGTTGATCCACTCGCTGCAATCCCGATCACCACGTCAGCAGAAGATATATTGAAGGCCTGCAAATCGAGAAACCCCTGCACGGGATCGTCTTCCGCAAACTCCACTGCTTTGCGGATAGCGGTGTCGCCGCCTGCTATGATACCGATCACCTGATCGAATGGCACGCCGAAGGTTGGCGGACATTCGCTGGCATCCACAATGCCCAGTCGTCCGCTGGTGCCTGCACCGATGTAAAAGAGCCGCCCTCCCGCTTTCATCTTCCGTACAATAACAGCAACCAGTTTCTCTATTTCAGGAATGCACTTTTGCACGGCCAGAGCCACCTTCCGGTCTTCACGGTTTATGCCGGCCAGGATTTCGGAAACAGGCATCTTTTCCAGGTCATTGTAAAGGGAAGGCTGTTCGGTAACGCGAACGGAATCAGATCGTTTGTTACGGGGGGCCATCATACCAGCTGAATATAAATTACTTTTTTGGTGGTAAAAAATTCTCCGGGAAAGAAGGCAGAAAGGTCTCTTTCCTCTGCTTTAAAATGCACCTGCTTTTTAAGGTCGGCATATTCCCCGGTGAGGTCACCCCCTTTTAGAAAAATATACCCGTTGGGCCATGTGTTGTTTCCGGTTGCAAGCAGTTTATGGCGGGTCCACGAAACCATATCAGCCATGGGAGCCACCGCTCTGCTGATGATAAAATCGAAGGCATCGGGAACCGATTCGGCACGGGCATGCACCGCGTTGATATTCTTTAAACCAATGGCTTCGGAGATTTCAGTGACCACTTTAATTTTTTTTCCAATGGAATCAACAGCCGTAAACCGCACATCAGGAAACATAATGGCCAAGGGCACTGATGGAAATCCTCCACCGCAGCCAATATCCATAATGCGGGTGCCGGGTTTAAATGTGATGCAGCAAGCAATTCCTAATGAATGCAGCACATGTCGTTCGTAAAGTTTGTCAATATCTTTTCGGCTAATAACATTGATCTTCTCATTCCATTCCGTGTATTCCTTCTTCAGTGCAGCAAACTGTTCTTTCTGCTTCCCGGTGAGTGAAGGGAAGCTGGTAAAGAGCAACTGAAGGTCGGGATCTACCATCGCTTGTTTCTGCGGAATATGGTTTTAGTGCCGATGATGATATAATAGATCACATACAGGAGATCGAAAAGAAGAATTCCCCACCACAGTGAGAAGCATTTCAGCTTTTTCATTACCGGACCAAGCACGCTGTATTGCACCAGGGTGCGAAAGCCCAGTACAATGGCTGCGGGGATGCAGGTTTCCTGAAAACAAAGAAGTGTGATGCCTAATACGAGCGTTAAAATATGTGTTACATTCAGCGCCCCCAGCAGCCATTTGAATTTCGTCTTATAATAACGTCCGGTGCTCAGGTGACGGCTTTTCTGACGCCACCACTCACCCCATGTTTTTTTCGACTGTGTATAGGTAAATGCCTCGGGATGAATTTCTATCTGTGTGTTGGTATTGGTTGCCGTTTCGTTAACAAAAAGGTCGTCATCACCGCCCATTATATGGTTATGGCTGGCAAACCCTTTGAAGGCAAAGAACAAACTGGAACGGTAGCTGAGGTTGCGGCCCACACCCATGTACGGCATGCGTGCCAGGGCAAAACTCAGGTATTGCAGGGCGGTGTAAAACGTTTCGAAACGCACCCAGCGGTTCAGCATGCCGGCAGTGCGGTTATACGGAGCATACCCCAGTACAATATGTGAGGTGGGGGTAAAATGCTGTTGCATACGACGAAGCCATTGGTTGCTGGCCGGAGCACAATCGGCATCGGTATGCAGCAGGATATCGTATTTCGCCGCTTTAATGGCCAGGGTCAGAATAAACTTCTTCCCCTTAGGATATTTTTCATTCTCCACATACTTCACTTCCCTGAGATTCGGATACTGCAACGCCATCTCGGCCAGGTATTCCGATGTTTCATCCGAACTGTTGTCGTTTGCCACGATCACTTCAAACTTCCGGTAGTCCTGTTCCAGAATGAGGGGCAGGTTTTGCTTCAGGTTCTCCACTTCATTGCGGGCACACAAAATAACAGATACCGGATCTTCCTTCTTTACCGGGGCTTCGGCCGGTGTATGCAGGGCCAGACGTATGAACACAAGCAGGTAATACCCTACCTGAACAGTGGCCAGTGCATAAAGCAGAAACAACAAATATGAAAGGATTTCCGTTACCGACATTATAAAATAGGATTGCGAAAATCCGTTACCGACATTATAAAATAGGATTGCGAAAATAACACATTCACCTTTTCGGGGGTGCATGAATTAATCAACAGGAATAAAGTTTTTATTTGATGAATTTTTTCGTTTTTTTGTACCAATATCGTGAAATGCCGGCTGCCGGCTTTCATTCAATCCAACGTGAAAACAAAAAAATGAGGCCAACCCTTCTGCTGCTTCTCTCATTCTTTTTTTTCCGGTGCTATTCACAGCAACCCGCTGACAGCCTGCACTGTGACTGTTCAGCTGCGTTATCTATTCCGGTGTATAAATCACACCACCATATCGCCCCCAAAGGTTCAGGAGCCGTTGTCGAATTCGAACATAACGGGATGCAGAATCCGAAGTATTTCGACAAAGAGCACAATACCATCTGGTATACGTTCGTGATTCCCAACGACGGGCTGCTCACCTTCGACATTATCCCTGACACCATAAAAGACGATTACGACTTCATCCTGTTCAAACAGGGCGGACGAGGCACCTGCGACAGCATACGCGACAAAACACTTGCGCCCATACGTGCCAACATATCGCATAACGCGGCCCGCACCCGCAGCCTTACCGGACTCGACAGTAATGCCCGGTATGAATTTAACCAGCCGGGAATTCACGATCACTACAGCAAAGCCCTCCCGGTAAAAACCGGAGAACGCTACCTCCTGGTACTTGATAATGTGTACGAAAAAGGGAAGGGACATACCATCCGTTTTCATTTCAACTTTCAGATTCAGGGGTATGTAGTGGATTCGGCTACGGGCATTCCGTTAAATGCCAACATCGTACTTACCGACCTGAAACGAAACAAAGTACTTACCACCTGCAGCAGCGACTCGCTGAACCGCGGATTTTTTCAGTTACCTATAACCCCGGAAGATACCATTCGCTGGAGCATCGGCTTCGGATCCCCCGGGTATTTTAATGAAACCGTCATCATAACCCAGAACAGCCTGGGTACATTTTTACAAAGACCCCGTACCATTAAACTCCGACGGATCATAAAAGACAAAAGTTTCGCGCTGAAAGACATAAACTTCTTCCCGAATAAGGACATACTGAAACCCACCTCACTGCCGGCCCTCCAAAACCTGCTGAATGTAATGCAGGAGAATCCTACGCTGAAGATCCGGATCGAAGGGCATACCAATTTCGACCCAACGGTAACCAAAGAATATGACCTGAAACTCTCTCAGATGCGGGCAGAGGCTGTGAAAAAATTCCTTGTCGACAGCGGGGTAACCGATGTGAGGATCCGGACTTCAGGATATGGAAGCACCCGAATGATCTATCCGTTCCCGCGCACCAGCGATCAGCAACAGGCCAATATGCGGGTCGAGATCAAGATCGAGGAGTTTTAGTGCTGCCCTAAAAATGACAAAAAAGTTTGCCGGTTGATTTTTCTTCTCCCTACCTTTGATAGGGGATTTAAACCACCGTTCACCATGAAATCACTTTTCAGCATTCTGTGTCTTACCGGTTTATTTATAACAGCCCACGCGCAACTCAACACCGACAGCAGCCGAAACACCGCCCGAATAACACGGGCTACAGTGCTTTCACCCCGCGAACAAAAACTTCAGGATTTTCTGCATCCCCGGGTACGCAATCTGGCAAATCCTGAAACAAGTTATGAGATCGATGGTACCGTATATTCACGGGAAGCCATCATCAACCGGCACGTGACCAATATCAATGATTTGGTGCGTTAAGCGGTGTCCGGTTTCTCCAATATTCTTTTATTTTTGCTTCTTTTAAAAAATTATTCATCATGCCTTTTTATTATAAACTGGGGGAAATACCCGAAAAACGCCATGTGCAGTTTCGTAAGCCCGATGGCAGCCTGTATGCGGAAGAACTCATCAGTACCGAAGGATTCAGCAGTGTTTACAGCCTGGTTTACCATTGCCATCCGCCCACACTGGTGAAAGCCATTGGCGAACCCAAAGATGTAACACCTGTGGCCCGCTATGAAAAAAACCTGCAGAACCGCAGTTACCTTTCCTTCAAAACCCCACCGGCCGATGACTTTCTGGAAGCCCGCAAAGTGATGCTCTTCAATAGCGACTTGTATATGAGCGTAGCCGCACCGCGCAAGAGCATGACGGATTATTTCTATAAAAATGCCGATGCCGATGAGGTGATATTCGTGCATGAAGGTTCAGGGAAATTAAAAACTCTGTATGGTGAAATCCCATTTGAATATGGCGACTACCTGGTGATTCCGAGAGGCATCATCTATCAGATGGAATTCAATGATGCCAACAACCGCCTTATGATCATTGAGAGTTTCTCACCGGTTCGTCCACCCAAAAGATACCTCAACAACTACGGACAGTTCCTGGAACACTCACCCTATTGCGAGCGCGATATTAAGCTACCCCGAAATCTACAAACCCATGATGAAAAGGGCGATTTTAAAGTAATCATTAAAAAGCAGGATATGCTGTATCCGTATACACTGGCCACGCATCCATTCGATGCGGTAGGCTGGGACGGGTTTCAGTATCCGTATGGTTTCAGCATCCACGATTACGAGCCCATCACCGGACGACTGCACATGCCTCCTCCGATACATCAAACGTTTGAGGGGCACAATTATGTGATTTGTTCCTTCGTGCCACGTATGTACGATTATCATCCGTTGTCTATTCCGGCTCCTTACAACCATGCCAATGTAGACAGTGATGAAGTATTATATTATGTAGACGGGGA
>JBGAVF010000118.1:0-8612 GCA_044228315.1 Bacteroidia bacterium
GCAAATGTACACATTGTAAAGGCATCTGTAAATGCGACCGGTACAAACAGGTATGAACAATTCAGCAGGAACTGTATAGTTTTGCACGGTATGGTAAAATCAACCTTCAGGGTATGGTGTCTTTTCCTTTTTCTCTTTGCAACGGGGGCAAAGGCACAAACCGTATGGTTGGGATTTCATTATACCGATTCCATTATACCCGATGAAATGCCGGTGCGGATCGCAGGCGGGAAAGAACAGATGCAGCAACTGCTTCAGAAAAAAATCCGGGCATTTCAGCAACGCAATTATTTCGAAGCATCGGTCGACAGCTTGCTTCCGTATGGTGATACTACTGTTGCGTATATTCATCTGGGACGGTGTTACACGTTGCTGACCGGTACAGATGCACCGGGCGGAAAAAGTGAACTCATGGCCAGCAGCATTCGCAAACAAATGCTGAAGTCGATGGAAGAACTTCAGAACAAAGGGTATCCGTTCGCGATCGTATCCTTACACAGCACCGAGCTCGATGCGCATGAACTGCATGTGGTACTGGATGTTGACAGCGGTCCGCGGATCCGGTACGATACCCTCATCATCACCGGCACAGCGGTACAAGATCCTGTATTTATGATGCGTTTTCTTTCGGTAAAGCCCGGCGGGTACTACGATGAACGGAGCATACAACGCATGGATAAAAAATTACGGCAGTTGACGTATCTTACCGTGGCCCGTCCTTCGTATGTATTGTTCTACGACCGTAAGGCAAAGCCCGTACTGTGCATCAACGAACGGCCTGCAAGCAGTTTCGAGGGTATCATCGGGATCCGGAATGATGAAGTGAATGCACGGCAATTTAAACTCACCGGTGAAGCCGGCCTGCATCTCAGTAACTTGCTGCAAACAGCTGCTTCTCTTTCCCTGCAATGGCGGCGGGTAGCCTCCGAGAATTCTGATCTGCGATGCAGGGTGTATTATCCTTTTTTACTTGGGACCTCTCTGGCCGTGGATAACGAATTCTGGCTCTACCGTCAGGACAGCAGTTTTCAGCGGATAAAAAACACCCTTGCTATTCAATATCTCTTCGACGGACTTAACGCGCTGGCTTTTTATTATATGCCGGAGAAGAGTACAGTGACACTGAACGATGCCCAGCGTGCAGAAGCACTCATCAGCAACAGGATCCCGGATGTGAATGATTACCTGAATAAAAATTACGGTGTAAAATTTTTATACCGGAATCTGAATGCACCGTTCAATCCCGTGTCGGGCAACGACCTGCTTTTCGATTTCAATACCGGGACCCATAAAATACTCCCCAATGCATCGCTGCAAAATGCTTCCCGACCCGGTGGGGGTGTGTATACAGCATATGACAGCGTGCAGAAAAGCACCCTCATGTTTCAGGGGTTCGCCCGTGCCGATGCATACATCCCGATCACCCGGCACCATGTTTTAAATGTGTTTTCCCAATCGGCTACCATGTACCACGAGCGTTTGCTATACAACGAACAATACCAGCTGGGAGGCCTGAAAACATTCAGGGGGGTTAATGAACTGAGCATACGGGCCACCACGTATACCATGCTGCGTGCCGAGTACCGATACATGCTGGCCCAAAGCGGATACCTGGCCCTGTTCGGTAATGCCATCTGGTACGAAAGCAAACTGGTGAACGGATACGCTTCAAAAACGCTTCTGGGTGCAGGAGGCGGCCTGGGACTGCAAACGAAAGGTGGAATTTTGTCGGTGATGTATGCAATAGCTAATCAAAATGAGTTTACTTTGCAGAACGGAAAAGTGCATATCGGTTTCACCGCGGTTTTTTAATGATTCGTTCTCTTGTATTCTTTCTTTTGTTGTGTTGTTGCCGGTTTATAGCGGCAGCACAACAGCCTGTTGCGGCTACCGATACGGCAGTACAACTTCCCGATACCGTCAGTAATTTGACCGGTCTGCCGGGCGGACGCATGGTATCCATCCGGTCATTTTATTACGACACCCTGAATAACGATTCCTTTCTGAAGGCACAGTATATGCCGTATCTGCTGCCAAAGCCTCAATTGCTTCCCGACAGTGAAACAGCCTACCTGTACCAGCACCCGGTGACCCCCCGCGAGAATACCCAGAAGAGCTGGATGTTTCTGGTTATCAGCGGCATTCTTATCATGCTGCTGTTTATTAAATTCAATTTCTCCAAACTGTTTCAGAATGCACTTGCCTCGGTGGTGAGCCGAAAGGCGGCTGTTGAAATAGTGCAGGACCGGTATAGCCCGCGATGGCTGTTCACGCTTTTTGCTAACCTGTTCTTTATCATGGTGGTAACCTTATGGGCTTACAATAATTTCATCACCATCGTTTCACCGTATACAGATCAGCAACTCGGGGTATTTGCACTGATCTTTTTACTGGTGTTCGCTGTGTATCTGGTAAAATACCTGGTGCACTTTCTGGCCGGATTGCTGTTACAGGTAACGGATGCAGTGCAGGCGTATCTGCTAAATGTTTCGGTATTGAACCTGCTCAGTGGCATCGTTCTTTTTTTGGTTACACTCTTTATGTTGTATTCTCCGTTCAGGGGAAATATTCTTTTGCAGATTTCAATCTTCGGCCTTGCATTTTTTATTGTATTCCGTTACATCCGGACACTGGCTCAAACACTGCAATTCTTTCGCTACAATTATTTGTATTTGATTTTATATCTTTGCGCCCTGGAAATCACGCCGTGGTTTTTGATGATTAAGTATTTAAAAAATTACCTGTAAACTAATAGTGGCTTTGAAGATTAAACGAGTACTTATTACCCAGCCGAAACCCGAAACTGATAAATCCCCGTATTTCGACATCGCTAAAAAGCTGAAATTGCAGCTCGAATTCAGGAGTTTTACAGAGATTGTCCCTTATACATCCAAGGAATTTCGTCAGGAGAAAATCAACATTCTTCAACATACTGCCATTATCTTCAACTCGAAGAATATGGTGGATCTTTTCTTTAATCTGATCAAAGAACTGAAGATGGAGATGCCACCGGAGATGAAATATTTTTGTGTGAATGAAGGTACCGCCCTGTACATCCAGAAGTATATTCAACTGCGAAAACGTAAAGTGTTCTACGGCAAATCAACCGAGAAGGACCTGCTTTCAGTGCTGAAGTCGCATCCCGAAGAAAACTACCTGTACCTGTGCAGCGACCTGCGTAAACCGGAAGTCCCCAACTTCCTGAAGAAATACAAGATCAAGTTCAAGGAAGGGGTGGTTTGTTATACCAAATCGGCCAAGCTTACCGATATTAATCTTTCCGACTTCGATCTTATTGCGTTTTTCAGTCCGGCTGCGGTTACTTCTGTAAAAGATAATTTCGGGAAATTCAAACAGGGGGATATCGTATTCGCCACATTCGGAGAAACGACAGCCAAAGCCATCACGACCCTTGGGTATAAAGCCCAGGTAACGGCACCCACCCCCGATTGTCCAAGCATGAGCATGGCCCTTGAGTTGTTCATTACCCGCAACAACAAAGAGGCAGCCAAAGAAAAATAGGCCTTTTCACCGCCCTTCCGGTTCCGCTCTTATTACAGATTTAATAAGGGTTTCACGTTTTTTATCACTACCTTTGCAAACTTTTTTACTCCCTTATGAAACACCTGCGCAACATTGCCATTATCGCCCACGTAGACCACGGTAAGACCACCCTTGTCGATAAAATCCTTCATCATTGCAACCTTTTTCGTGAAAATGAAAACAAGGGTGAATTGATTCTTGACAACAACGATCTGGAACGGGAACGGGGTATCACCATTCTGGCCAAGAACGTAAGTGTTCAGTACAAAGGGGTGAAGATCAATATTGTAGATACACCAGGTCACTCGGATTTTGGAGGTGAAGTGGAACGTGTACTGAAGATGGCCGATGGGGTTCTGTTGCTGGTGGACGCCTTTGAAGGGCCCATGCCTCAAACCCGCTTTGTGTTAAAGAAAGCCCTGCAACTGGGACTGAAACCCATTGTAGTGGTTAATAAAGTGGATAAACCCAACTGCCGTCCCGATGAAGTGCATGAAGCGGTTTTCGATCTGTTCTTTCAGCTCGAAGCCGATGACGATCAGTTGAATTTTGAAACCTATTATGGCTCGTCAAAGCAGGGATGGTTCGGTAAAGACTGGAACAACCCTACTACCGATATTTCCGCCCTCCTCGATGGTATCCTTGAACATGTGCCGCATCCGGTAGCCGATCACGGTAACCTGCAAATGCAGATCACCTCACTGGATTATTCATCGTTTCTGGGTCGTATTGCCATTGGCCGTGTGCACCGCGGTACCATAAAAGATAACCAGCCCATCTCACTGGTGAAAGCCAACGGTAAAATTGAAAAAACCCGTGTAAAGGAATTGTATGTATTTGAAGGTTTGGGCAAGTTGAAGGTTTCGGAAGTGAATGCCGGCGACATCTGTGCCGTGGTGGGGATCGATGATTTCCAGATCAGCGATACCATTGCCGACTTCGATGATCCGCACGGGTTAACTCCGATCCATGTAGACGAACCTACCATGAACATGCTGTTTACCATTAACAACTCGCCGTTCTACGGACGCGATGGTAAATATGTAACCAGCCGCCACCTGCGCGACCGCTTGTATAAGGAACTGGAGAAAAACCTGGCCATGCGAATCATGGAAACCGACAGCCCCGACCGCCTCATGGTATTCGGACGCGGTATTCTGCACTTGAGTATTCTGGTGGAAACCATGCGTCGCGAAGGATATGAGCTGCAGGTAGGACAGCCACAGGTGATCGTAAAAGAGATCAACGGAGAGAAATGTGAGCCATACGAACAATTGGTAATTGATGTGCCAACTGAATTTTCAGGTGCGGCTATTGACCTGGTGACCCGCAAAAAAGGTGAGTTGCTCATCATGGAAAGTAAAGGCATCATGCAGCATATTGAATTTACGATTCCTTCGCGCGGACTGATCGGCCTGCGTAACAACTTGCTTACCGCTACCAACGGGGAGGCGGTGATGGCCCACCGGTTCAGTGAATACAAACCGTGGAAAGGGGCCATTCCGGGACGTATCAACGGCGTGCTCTTCAGTGCTGAAACAGGCGTTTCAACTGCGTATTCCCTGGATAAGCTCCAGGATCGCGGTACCTTCTTTGTGGATCCGGGAGAAGAGATTTATGAAGGACAGATCATTGGTGAACATATACGCCCCGGTGACCTTGGTGTAAATGTGGTGAAAGGCAAGCAGCTCACCAACATGCGCGCCTCCGGTAAAGATGACAGTGCCCGGATTGCCCCGAAAAAGGAATTCTCGCTGGAACAGGCCATGGAATATATTCAGTTCGACGAAACCCTGGAAATTACACCCAAGGTGATTCGCCTGCGTAAGGCGGTGCTCGATGAGCATGAGCGCAAACGCATGGAAAAACAACAGGAAGCCATGGCTTAATATTTGATTAAGCAGCCAACCCTCCCCCTGAATTACCGACAAACAGAAATATAGGATGTTGTTCTCTCTTGTTGCTTTAAATCAACAATTTAGAAATATAAATGTCTATTTTTGTAACTAACCGAACGTAATTCAAGGGTATGAAACTCAAGTACATTATTTTTCTTGTTGCCTCAGGCTTATTTTATTTAACCTGCAAGCATCATCCGCTCCTGCGCCCCGTGGAGCCTATCGGTCCTACACCGGTAGATACCACCCATGGCAAGCTTGTACTTGATACCGGCGTGTGGTATTGCTTTCAGCGCGATATTCTGCCCCTTTTTCAAACCAACTGTGCCTACGCCGGTTGCCACGATACCATTACGCATGAAGAAGGGTACCGGCTCAACAGCTATACCAATATCATGAAAAAAGGGGTAGTGAAATACAAGCCGAATCAAAGTGCCATTTATCTTTGTCTTTCGTCGGGTAATGGGTACAATGTAATGCCGTACCGCCTGCCACAACTTACCCCTAAACAAAAAAACCTCATCCGGCAGTGGATTCTTGACGGATGCAAAAATGACTCTTGCGAAAACAGCTGCGACTCTACCAATTTCAAATACAACGCCGATATTTCACCAACACTGCAGATCTATTGTGTGGGATGTCATAACCCTACCAAAACTTCGGGCGGTATTGATTGCTCAACATATGCAGGTACGTCAGTTATTGCCAACAACGGCAAACTGATGGGGGCCATCAATCATACCACCGGATTCGTTGCCATGCCTTAGGGTATGCCAATGCTCAACGAGTGCCAGATCGCTCAGTTCAGGAAATGGGTGGCTGCCGGCGCACCGAACAATTAACTTGTTGCAGCTTGTTAAATAAGTGACCGGAGTCAACCGTTATTTGAGGGAAAACGTATAATATCGCAACCTGAAATCCGTTAACTATAACATCTCTTTTAGGCCGACCATCTATGAAAATAAAAATCCTGTTTGTAGTTACAACAGTCTTGTTTTTTATTACCTGTAAGCATCAGCCACCGGGCCCGTTACCGGATAATACTTCTCCTTATTGTTTTCAAACGGATGTGCTTCCTATTCTGCAAACCAACTGTGCCAAAGTAGGATGTCATGATGCCACCACACACGAGGAAGGATATAACTTTACCAGTTACACTACCGTGATGAAAAAAGGAGTGGTAAAAGGCAATCCGAATGCCAGTAAAATCTACACCTGTTTGTCGGGCTATGGTGAAGAACGCATGCCCCAGAATGCTCCGCCACTTACCGCCTACGACCAGAACCTGATACGCCGGTGGATCGCCGACGGATGCAAGAACGATACCTGTGAAGGATCCTGCGATTCCACCCAATTTGCCTACACGGCCAATATTGCACCGATCATGAACACCTATTGTAAAGGGTGCCATAATGCCAGCAATGCACAAAAAAATGTTGACTGTTCCAGCTATCCCAAACTGTCGCTGATCGTTGCCGACGGACGGCTAATGAAATCTATCAATCATACCGCCGGGGTTACGGCCATGCCGTATAACATGCCCAAACTGGATGATTGCCGGATCGCACAAATTCGTAAATGGATTCAGGACGGAGCTAAGAATAACTAAGCATGAAATATTTAGTAAGTATAACCTTTCTTGCCCTGCTGCTCAGCGGCTGTTACTATGATAAAGAAGAATACCTGTATCCCGACCAGGCCGGTTGTGATACAGTATCGGTAACCTATGCCGCGAATATACTTCCCATCCTGAGCGGTAAATGTCTGGCCTGTCACGGTTCAGGCTCTCCTTCAAGCGGTATCGACCTTTCGACCCGCGAGAAACTGGTACCGTATGCCAACAACGGACACCTCATGGGTACCATCACCTGGGCCACCAATTTTTCAAAAATGCCACAGGGTGGTGCCAAGCTCACCAACTGTGAAATCAATAAATTCAGCCGCTGGATCCATCTCGGGATGCCTCAATAAACCTATCGTTCATGAATAAACTGATACTTTCCCTGATAGCCATTTTTTGTTTTTCATCCCTGCTTGCCCAGGAAGCTGATACTACCGTGATGTACGCCTATGGCACCTTTCATTCCACCCGCCTCATCAACGGGCATTCGGTAGAGAATCTGGGTAAGAACGTACTCGATTTTCGTATTCAGCACCGGTTCGGCAAATTGAATATGGGAGGATATCAGATGTTCGGACTCGATAATGCCAGTATGCACTGGCGCCTCGATTACGGTATCACCAACTGGCTCATGGTGGGTGTTGGGCGTGGTAGTTTTCAGAAAACCTACGACGGGTTTTTTAAAGCCCGCATCCTGCGTCAGTCGAGCGGAAGCCGCAATATGCCGGTAACGCTTAACTGGGTTTCCTCGGTTGCCATAAAGGCCGTGAAATTCGACGATACCACACGCATCAACTACTTTACTTCCCGCCTGTATTATTCCCACCAGCTCATCATCGGACGCAAGTTCACACCGGGCTTTTCGGCCCAGCTCATGCCTACCTATGTGCACCGTAACCTGGTGACCTATAACTCAGAACCCAACGATTTGTTTGCCCTCGGTATGGCAGCCCGACTCAAACTCACCCACATGCTCAGTGTCACCGCTGAATACTACTATCAGATCCCGCCCTATAAACTGAAAAACACCACCAACTCACTGGCCATCGGCTTCGATATTGAAACCGGCGGACACGTTTTCCAGCTGCATGTCACCAACTCCGACGGCATGTCGGAACGTACCTTTGTTACCGAGACGAACGGTAAATGGCTCAAAGGGGATATCCTCTTCGGATTCAATATCAGCCGTCTCTTCGAAGTGGGAAAGAAAAAATAGTTTTACTTTTCTTTTTGCTGTATTCCCCAAACAAACATTGTAGTATGTTTGTATTCAGTACTATTATCACTGTAATCCATTTCGTATGCACTTCACCCACGAGCAGCAGAATAAACGGCAGCGCTTATTTCTGGTATTAGGAGCTTTCTTCATCGCCAATGCCATCGTGGCGGAGTTCATAGGAGCTAAAATATTTTCAGTGGAAGGAACCCTGGGCCTTCCGCCTCTCAACCTCTCACTCTTCGGACTCGAGCCCATGGGTCTTGATATGACCTGTGGGGTTATTCTGTGGCCGGCTGTATTCATCATGACGGATATTATCAATGAATATTTC
>JBGAVF010000119.1:0-8583 GCA_044228315.1 Bacteroidia bacterium
TGGGGAAGGTGCGCAGCGGGCATGTAAAACAAGCCCAGGATGCCATGGTACAGAGTATTCAGGCACATACCGATGCATTGATGTATAACCGCACTTCGTACTTTGAGGAGTTTTTCATTGCGTTCCAGAAAAAGATCTCGGCTATTGATGCCACCGTTTTTACCCTAACCGGATTGCCCCAACGGTTTATGGAAGTATTTGCCGTGGCCGCTGTATGTTTTATTTTTTTATTTCAGAAGTATTTTGGCCATCAGGCATCGGTTGTATTTCTGGTTACCCTGTTTGCGGCCTCCGCATTCCGTTTGCTTCCTTCGGTGAATCGTATCCTTTCTTCAGTACTTAAAATTAAAAACCACTGGTTTGCACTGGATACCCTGAAGGAATATTCAGAAAGTGCCGGGGCCCGTGATGAAGGAGTGGTGCCTGCATTCAGTCATCGCATTGAGGTCACCGATCTGCAGTTTGCCTATGATGCGAAGAATATATGCAGCGTACCCTTTTTTGAATTAAAGAAAGGTCAGTGCATCGGAATATACGGGCCCACCGGTGAAGGGAAGTCAACGTTTGTACAATTGCTTATGCAACTCATTCCGGCCGACGATGGGGTGATACGGCTGGATGATGCAGTGATCACGCCGGCATTGCGATACAGGTATCATCAGTTGTTTGCCTACATCAAGCAGGATGTTTTCATTCTGAACGCCTCCTTGTTTAAGAATATTACGCTCTCCCGGGAGCAGGAACAGGATATGAGCCGGGTACAACAGGTAGTTGAAAGATTGCATCTGGAAAAACTGAACGTTTTGGATGATGCCTTCCGGGCCGGTGAGTCGGGGAATAAAGTATCGGGTGGACAGAAAAAGCTTATAGCTCTGGCCCGGGCCATATATCATAATAAGGAAGTGCTGGTGCTCGATGAAGTCACGGCATCGCTTGATCAGGAAACCCGGGATCTGGTGATGCAGGTGCTGGAAGAAGAACATAAGAAAGGCAAAACCATTATTCTCATTTCCCATCAGCGGGAAGTTTTCAGCATTTGCGACCGTGTGTATGAGTTCAGAAACGGGACCTTAAAACCTACAGCACATGTTTAATTTCTTCAGAAATAAGCGGGACAAGGCGGAGCCGGTGATGCTAAAGGTAGATTTTCATTCGCATTTTTTACCCGGGCTCGATGATGGCTGTAAAACGCTGGATGAAAGCATGGAGCTAATTGAACACATGGTATCATTGGGGTATACGCACCTGGTGATGTCGCCGCACGTGATGGGCGATTTTTATAAAAACACAACAGAAGGAATTCTGGAGAAGCTGGAACTAGTGCGGACAGAAGCGTCGCAGCGGAATATTCAGGTGCAGCTGGAAGCAACAGCTGAATACTATCTGGACGAATGGTTCGAAGAGAAAGTACGGACCCGAAACCTGCTGCCTTTTTGCGGCAATCACATTCTTTTTGAAATTTCGTACGTAAACGAACCCAGAAATCTTTTCGAAACAATTTTTCAGTTACAGGTAGCAGGGTATCGTCCGGTACTGGCCCATCCGGAACGTTATCCGTATTTTCATGATCGTCCGGAAATGTATGAGCAGCTTGTTTCTCACGATTGTGCCCTGCAACTCAACTTATTGTCGCTCGACGGGTATTACGGACAGAATGAAAAGAAAATCGCGAAGGAGTTGATCGGGAAAAAACTGGTTTCCTTTCTCGGTAGTGATGCCCACAAGCTAAAACATGTGGAGATGCTTCCAAAGGTATTCAGCGGGGAGTTGTTTCAGCAGGCATCACAGATCGTTGCCAACAACAGCCTTTTTCCCCAAGGGTAACAGCGTTATTTTATAAGTGCGTCGGAATTGTTGCGGAGGTTGCTGCAGGCGGTTATATCCGCTTTTATGGAGCCTACCAGCAATTCAGCCTGTATGCGCAGCGGAAGCAGGTTGGCATCGTCGCTTACCCATAGTGTCATGGCATTTTCATCTTTAAACACCCGGTCGGCAACCACCTGCGGACGAATTTTGATGGCCTTGAATTTACCGAGTTCAGTTTCGATGGTTTCCCGGCCTATTACTTTCAGGGAAATGGTGTATACCTTTTTATCAAGATAAAACGTGATGGGGAAAGAGGTTCCTACCGGAGCGTTTTTAACATTAAAGCAACGGGCGTAGTACACCAGGCTGATAATGTCCTGTGTGTATTCCGGCATTGAAAAAGTACCCTTTGTGGAGGT
Source organism: Bacteroidia bacterium (assembly GCA_044228315.1). Classification (GTDB taxonomy): domain Bacteria; phylum Bacteroidota; class Bacteroidia; order UKL13-3; family UKL13-3; genus CAINMV01. The sequence continues at coordinate 2,226 of JBGAVF010000119.1, forward strand.
AATGGTTTTTTTCTCGTGATCAAAAACAGCGTTGTCGTTGTCGTTGTATGTGCCTTCGTGCTGGTCTTTGGTGTACTTGAGCGGAGCCATGGCTTCGGCATCAATATAACTGTGGTATTCATCCTGCACCTTGTAAAACCAGTCGAAACTGCTGGCCGATTTTCCTTTGCCAATAACATGGTATACTGTGCGGCCGTTGACCTTCTCGGTATACGGAAGAATACGTACCGTTCCATAACCGGCTGTTACCCAGCCGTAATGCACTCTGAATTCAATGCTTTCTCCGGCTTTAAAAGCGGAATTGTTGACAGTTCTGAATGTGAAATGATCCGATGTAAATCCGAAAATCAGAACGGAGAGACTTAGCAGGGCGATGGTTTTCAGGTTCATTGGTTCTGTTGTTGAGTCAAATATACTGAGCCTTCTTCAAAATCTGTACCTTAAAGCCCGGACGGTGAGCCGGGGGGAGAAATATTTTGATTTTAATTCTTAATAAAGTATAATTTTGATTCTTGTGAAAGGCATTGCTTACCTCTTGTTACTTGTAACGGTTTGCTCCCGCGTTTATTCTCAGGCGCTGCCAGTTTTTAATCAGAAAAATATCGAATCAGTAGCGGCATCCTCCGGAACACCGCTTTCCCTGCCGGCTGCTCTATCCTGGATCAACAGTGCTGACCCTTCTTTTAAACCTGCTTCTGCTATTTCGGTATATTGTTTTTTTTCACCGGCCAATATTCAAAGCATCAGTGCATTACGACAGGTTCAGATGCTGCAGGGAGTGCAGGTGCTGGGTGTTTGCAGTCCGAAGTTTGACGGGGAGAAGCCGGTGGGTTTTATGCGGCAAACGGTAATACGGTGCGGAATCACTGTGCCTGTGCTTGCAGATACAAAAAAGGAATGGTGGACGAAGCTGGGGTTATCCCGTGAGCCTTCGTTTCTCATCACCAACCGGCAGGGTAACATGATCGGTATACTGCAGGGAGATGCCTGGCAGGAAATGCTGGAAACAATACTTACAAAGCTGAATGTGCCGAAGCAAACAACGCCTTTAAAAGGAGAGACATATTCATTCGAGGCCATGCAGGAGAAGGAAAGCATCCTTTATTATCCCAGTGGCCTGGAAGCCGATAGTGCCCACCACCGGTTGTTTATTGCGGAAGCCGGGCATCACCGCATTCTGGTGATAAATGCCGACGGTAGTTTACAGGATGTTATCGGCTGCGGAATACGAGGAAACAGGACAAACGGGAAATTTGAAGACGTGGAAATGGATTATCCGGCCGGGATGGCGTATGACCCGGGTAAAAACCTGTTGTACATAGCAGATGTGCTCAATCATCAGATATTAAGGGCTGATTTGAAAACCCGTAAAGTAGATGCCATTCTGGGTAACGGGAATACCCGTCAGGCACATGCCCGGGAAGCCAACTTCACTACCGACCCCATAAATGCTCCCACCGATGTTATGCTGTGGAACAAGGACCTGCTTATTGCCATGTCGGGTTACAGCCAGCTTTGGCGAATGAACCTCTCCACCATGCAGGCCCAGGTTTTTTCGGGCAGTGGTAACGAGGGGCTGGTTGACGGACAGGCAGCAAGCGCCCAGTACTTCCAGCCCTACGCCGTTTGCGGGGTTAAGAATGTGCTGTATATCAGTGAGTCGCAAAACTCATCACTGCGTGTATTCGATACAGAGAAAAAAGATGTTCAATGCTATGCCGGCAATGGTCCTATGTATTTTGGGGATAAGGATGGAAACCGTGAAACCGCCATGATGCAATGTGCACAAGGGATTATGGTACGGAACGGACGAATTTATATTGCTGATGCGGGCAATCATAAAATTAAAGTATACTCCACGGCAAAGAAGGAACTAACCAACTTTATCGGATCAGGGAAGCCGGGTAATTATGACGGTGCCTGCCCGTTCGCCACCATGAGTTTCCCCACCGATATCGCCTTTCTCGACGGAAAATTTTACATAGCAGACTGTCACAACAGCCTCATCCGGACCTGCGACTCAACGGGCCGTACACTCTCCACACTGGTATTAAAGAATTTCGGGAAGCTGGCCAATGTGCATAATGCCGAGAAGCCATACCGTGTAGTGACGCTTAAAAAGGTGGTGATGCATCCATCGACCCCTTTTATTGATTTTGAAGTACGCATTGATGCCGCGCATCGGTTTCTGGATGATGCACCGTTAAAACTGGGCATCCGGAAAAATGAAGGGGCTGAAGTTGTTTTCACCGGACTTACCGATTCCAAGTTCGGCTATAAAATGCCGGTAAAGATCTTACAGAGTTCGGGTGTGATCCGCTTTGAAGCGGATATTTATTACTGTGAAAAAGCCCGTCCGTACAATACCCGATGGGAGCATATCGTAATTGAGCAACCATTTGAAACCAAAGAGGAAGCCAAGCCAATATGCAAGGTGTTGTATGTATTGTAAAGCGTAATCAATAGCGGGAGAGGAGCGTATCAACCTGACCTTTGCGCAGCATTCGGGCACAACAATCTTCAAATAACTGCACCTTATTGATACGGTACGTAGTACGTTTCAGGTTGCCTGTTTTTAACTCGGCCCAGAAGTAGCCGGTGCTGAAATTGTATTGAGTTTGTAAATACTGAACGGTACTGTCGTTGAGGGCTCGCGCCAGAATATTCGATTCCGATTCAAGTCCGTTCTTTTCTGCATTCTCTTCCATGCATTTTTGAATCAGTACAAAATGTGCGGTATCCTGAATACTATCGATGGTGGTATTCCAGCAATTATCGTCCTTAATAAATGCTCCGGTCAGCAAGGGCAGTTTCAGTTCGGCCCGTTTGGCATTGAACCGGTAGCCATAGGTAGCGGTGCGAAGGATCAGTTTCTGGTCCAGCTTGAATTTCTGGAAAAGATAGATGATCAATGAAAGGAAAAGAAGAAAACCAATCCATAGCATGAATACCGGATTTCCTTCAAAAAAGCGACGATACAGGTAATAGCATACAAAGAATCCGGGAAGGATCACCAGCGGAAGTAAAATGAATATACCCATGTCAGCGGATTTCAAAAATATAGGCACTGTTCTGTGCCAGTTCAAGAGGAATACCTTTTTTCAGGTTGCCATGTACTTCCATATCACCGATAACATCGTGCAGGGTGTAATTGGCTTCGGCATCGGCACCGATCGCTTTCAGGGCTTCGTCGGTTAGCCGAAGCGTAGGCGTGAAGCGTCCCTCATTACTGAAGTTGGTTATGATCAGTAGTCGCTGTGAATTGGAATAACGTAGAAAAGAATAACAACGGTCGCTGTTGTAATTTTCGTGAGCATGCTGCAATTCATAAAAATACCCTTGTTTAATCGCCTCACTGCTCAGGCAAAAGTTCATGAGTTTCGTGTAAAAGCCATGAACCGTTTTTTGTTCGTTGGTATATTTTCCGCCATCATAGCGGCCTCCGTTGGTAAATGCCTGATGCTCGGTAACACCCCAGTAGTCAAAAATGGTGGTGCGTCCGTCGTCTCCGCCAAATCCTTCGGCACCTTCTGCCTTCACACCGCTTTCCTGCCCGAAGTACAGCATCACCGGACCTGTATGCATACAGGCTGTGAGTACCATAGCCGGGGCGCAACGTGATGCATTGCCGGCAAAGTAGCGTGATGCGAAACGCTGTTCATCATGGTTTTCCAGAAAGCGCAGCATATGACTGCTGATACCGTCCAGGTTCTTTCGAACCGCTGTAATGTCGTGCAATGAGCCTTTGTTTTCCACCACACGACGGATGGCATCATAGGTTCCCACTTTGTCGTACAGGAAATCGAATTTACCCTTCTGAATATAATTCCTGTATTGATCCGGGTTGTAAATTTCAGCAATGAAAATAACGTCAGGATAGGATTTCTTCACTTCCGTGATGGCATACTCCCAGAATTCCACCGGCACCATCTCTGCAATATCACATCGAAAACCGTCGACTCCGAATTGAGCCCAGTAAAGCAATATATCCTTCATCTTGTTCCAGGTGGATGGGACAGGACTGAAATGCTTACTGCTTTCGTTTGTTAGATCAATAGTATGGTTTACCGGTTCGAGACCATAATTCAATTTTATGGTTTCGAACCAGTCGTTCACCGAAGGTTCTCCGTTGAATACATTGTTGCCGGAAACACGGGCAGGGTGTTCCTTGTAAGGTTGATCTTCATTTGGAGCAACTTTATCTTCCAGTGGGTTATATGAAGGCACTTTCAGCGTGGTGCCCGGCAGGTAGTAAAAATTATTTGAAGGGCTGAAAGCGCGGGTAAGATCATCGTCTTCCCCGAGGTCTTTTACCCCTTCCGGTTTGGCATCGCTTTTATACTGACGGGCCACATGGTTGGGTACAAAATCCATGATCACTTTCAGTCCGGCTTCATGGGTTCGCTGTATCAGCGCTTTGTATTCATCTTTCCGGTGCTTCACATCCACGGCCAGTTCCGGATTCACATCATAATAATCTTTAATGGCATACGGACTTCCGGCTCTGCCTTTTACAATGAAAGGGTTGTCGTTGGCAATGCCAAAGCTACTGAAGTCAGTCATGGTGGCGCATTCCAGAATTCCGGTGAACCATACATGGGTGACACCGAGTTTCTTAATGGAGGCGAGGGCGGCCGGAGTGATATCGTTCATTTTCCCAACGCCGTTCTCTTCCATGGTGCCATATTTACTATTGGCCTGCCCGTTGTTTGCGTACAGGCGTGTCAGCACCTGATAAATAGAGAATTTTTGTGCTTCCGGTTTTTCGGAAAGCATATTACTATCCCGGAAAGTTTCGTCGATCGGTTTCATTAATGCGGTGGTATGGCACGAAAAGATCACAATGGCCGCAAGGGCCAGAAGGAAAATATTTTTATGCATAGAAAAAGAAGTTGTTAGCAAAATCTGCTTGCAACCGGAGGGCAGGCTTTATAAATGAATGCATTCATCGTAGGCTTGAGCTACGGCTTCCATTATAGCTTCACTCATGGTTGGATGCGGATGCACACTCTTTATTATTTCGTGGCCGGTAGTTTCAAGATTTCGGGCTACTACCACCTCTGCGATCATTTCGGTAACGTTGGCTCCCATAAAATGAGCCCCCAGCCATTCACCGTATTTCGCATCGAAGATCACTTTGATCATACCCTCTTTCGATCCGGCAGCTGATGCTTTGCCGGAAGCAGAGAACGGGAATTTACCTACTTTGATCTCATAACCTTTTTCGCGGGCCGCTTTCTCGGTTAAACCCACAGAGGCTACCTCAGGAGTAGTGTAGGTGCATCCGGGTATATTGCCATAGTTGAGTGGATGCGGATGCAATCCGGCGATCTTCTCAACACAAATGATACCTTCAGCACTGGCTACATGCGCAAGGGCCGGTCCCGGGGTAATGTCGCCAATGGCGTAAACACCGGGTACATTGGTGCGGTAATATTCATCCACCATTATCTTGCCCTTATCCACCGCAACCTTTAACTCTTCCAGCCCCAGATTTTCAATATTGGTGGTAATACCAACGGCTGACAGAACCACGTCACATTCCAGTTGTTCCGTTCCTTTCGGGGTTTTTACGGTTACCTTGCAACCGTTACCCGATGTGTCAACCGATTCAACGGTTGATCCGGTCATGATGGAGATGCCGTTTTTCTTATAACTGCGTTCCATGGCTTTGCTGATCTCTTCATCTTCAACCGGTAAAATGTTCGGGAGGAACTCAACGATGGTAACCTTGGTGCCCATGGAACTGTAGAAGTAAGCGAACTCCATGCCGATGGCTCCGCTGCCCATCACCACCATACTTTTGGGCTGATTCTCGAGCACCATAGCCTGGCGGTAACCGATCACTTTTTTGCCGTCGATTTTAATGTTCGGCAATTCACGGCTGCGGGCACCGGTGGCCAGTATAATATGTTTGGCTGTATGGGTTTCTTTGGTACCGTCTTCTTTGGTCACTTCCACTTTTCCACCACCCAGCAATTTGCCGGTACCTGGAATCACTTCTATTTTGTTCTTCTTCATCAGGAATTGCACGCCTTTGCTCATGCCATTGGCTACCTCACGGCTGCGTTTCACCACAGCGCCAAAATCCTGTTTGTATTCGCTAACGGTGATGCCGTAATCCGATGCATGTTTGATGTATTCGAAAACCTGAGCCGATTTTAAAAGGGCTTTGGTAGGGATACATCCCCAGTTGAGGCATACACCACCAATTTCTGCTTTTTCAACCACCCCTACTTTCATTCCCAGTTGTGAAGCACGTATAGCAGCCACATATCCGCCGGGGCCACTTCCAATAACAATAATATCTAAATTCATAATGATGTTTTTTTGAATGGCAAAAGTAAGAAAATTACTG